>CABXBH010000010.1 GCA_902510415.1 uncultured Bacteroidota bacterium
ATAATAGTACCCGTGATATATATAATCAGGTTGAATATTTAACAAAATTTAATTTTTATAAATATGGATTATATGGTAATATCTCTAAAAGTTTTTTAGGAAACAGATTAGATTTATCTGCAGGTATTAGAGCAGATGAAGACAGCTTTAGCATCGGTTCTAAAATGTTTGATAACATATCACCCCGAATATCCTCTTCGTTTTCATTGACAAATGATCGAAAATTAAAATGGAACTCGTCTATAGGAACTTACTACAAAATTCCAACCTATACAGTTCTAGGGTTCAAAGATATTTCAGGAAATTTTAGCAATAAAAATGCAAAATATACTAAAAGTAATCATATGGTTACTGGCTTTGATTATAGTTTAGGAAATGCATCAAAAATTTCTATTGAAATCTTTTTGAAAAAATATAGCCAATTTCCGATTTCAATAATTGACGGAGTATCGTTGGCAAATATGGGTGCAGATTTTGAAGTACTAGGAAACGAAGACATTACCACTGAAGGTGATGGAAAAACAAGTGGTATTGAATTTTTATTTCAACAGAAACTAAGCAATAATTTTTACGGCATATTCTCTTATACATTCTTTAAAAGTGAGTTTACTGATATTAATGGAAATTATTTACCGTCTATATGGGATAGTAAACATCTTTCTTCTTTTAGTGGAGGTTATAAACTAAAGAGAAATTGGGAAATTAGTTCAAGATGGCGTTTTGCCGGTAAAACTCCCTATGTGCCATACGATTTAGATGCAAGTTTAGAAAACTACCCCAACATGATTCTTGATTATTCTCAACTTGGAAATGTTAAACTAGGTAATTTTTCTCAGGTTGATGTAAGAATTGATAAAAAATGGAATAAAGAAAAAATTTCTATTAATTTCTTTATTGAAATTTTAAATCTTCTAGCACAAAAAATTCCATCACCTACTGAGTATGGGTTAGATAGAGATAGTTTTGGAAACATTCAAACTCCTTTAAATCTGGTAGAAGTAGATGTTAACAGAGAATCAATTATTCCTTCATTTGGATTTTCCATAGATTTTTAGCCTAATATATATTTTGAGTATAAATTGTTAATTTTTTGAATATTTCATTACTATTTAATCATTTTATTAATATATATTTTATTTAATAAAAAAATTGATGCAGAATTATTAATAAAAATTTATTTTTTTAAGCCAATTTTTTCTAATTATGCATTGTGTTAACAGATTATTAACATATATTTAACCTATTAAAAATTAAACATAAACAAATTATGAGAACAATTCTTAAGATTTTAATAATGTTAGTTGGTGTTTTTTCTTATGCACAGACAACTGTTTCTGGAAGTGTAACGGATCAAAATAACCAGCCATTATCAGGCGCTACTGTAATTGTAGTTGGAACATCTAGTGGTGTTGCAGCTGACTTTGACGGTAATTATTCTATTACTGTTGACATGAATGCTCCTTTTAGCATTGAAGCTAGTAGTGTAGGTTTTAAACCTTTTACTGTTGAAGTTACAGGCAGCTCAACTGTAAATATTGTTTTGCAGGATGATACTGCTCTTGATGAAGTAGTAGTTTCTGCTTCTAGAACTCCTCAAAGAGTTTTTGAATCTCCTGTAACTGTTGAGAGATTCGGAACCAAAGATATTAGAACTACTGCGTCTGCAGACTTCTATGATGGTCTTGAAAACTTGAAAGGTGTTGATATTAACGTAAATAGTTTCACATTTAAATCAATAAACACAAGAGGGTTTGCAACATTTGCAAACACTAGGTTTGTACAATTGGTTGATGGAATGGACAATTCGGCTCCTGCTCTTAATTTCCCGTTAGGAAATTTACTTGGGATGGTAGAAACTGATGTACTTGATGTTGAATTAGTTCCAGGAACTTCTTCAGCACTATATGGTGCAAATGCATTTAATGGAATTTTGTTGATGCGAAGTAAAAACCCGTTTGACCACCAAGGTGTTAGCGGTCAATATAAAAGAGGTGTAACAGTACAAGATGCTGCTGGCACTAACGAATTCCAAGATCTTCAAATTAGATGGGGACACAAATTTAGTGACAAGCTTGCAATGAAAGTGAATTTTGGTTACTTAACTGGAACTGACTGGATTGCGAATAGTGAAAAAGATAAATTGAATAGATCTGTATTCCCTGGGGATTACAATCATGATGGAATTAACATCTATGGTGATGAAGTTGCAACCAACATATATGGTGTAGCTCAAGCTATGGTAGGTTTAGGTCTTTTACCAGCTGGTGGTGAAGCACTAGTTCCATCTGAAGTTGTAAGTAGAACAGGATACATTGAAACTGATATGGCAGAACCTGATGCAACAAGTAAGAAAGCCGATTGGGGAGTATATTATAGACCTGTTGAAGGAAGTAACCTTGAAATATCATACGTTGGAAAATGGGGTACTGGTAAAACTTTATACCAAGGTATCAACAGATATGCTATTAAAAACTTTTTAATGACACAACACAAACTTGAAGTAACTAATGATAATTGGTTTGCTAGAGCTTATGTAGTTGAGGATGATGCAGGTGACTCATATGACATGACATTTGCTGCAATTAATGTAAACAGAAGATGGAAGCCAGACCTTAACTGGTTTGCAGAATATGTCGGAGGTATTGTAAATGGTCAATTATCAGGGATGAATATTGAGCAAGCACATGCATTAGGAAGACAACTTGCTGATACTGGAAGATGGTTACCAGGTTCAGAGGAATTTAATTCTAACTTAGCTGAAGTAATACAAGATCCAGACCTAACAACTGGTGCAAGGTTTACGGATAATTCTAAATTCTACCACTTGGATTACAACTACAATTTTGGTCACATGTGGGATTGGGCAGAAGTACAAGTAGGTGGATCTGCTAGAAGATATTCACTAAACTCTAGTGGTACAATATTCACTGATGTTGATGGACCTATTGAATACCAAGAAACTGGATTTTACACTCAGGCTGTAAAGAAAATGATGGATGACAGAATGGTATTAACTGCTGCGATGAGATATGATAAATCAGAATTATTTGATGGTCAATTCTCACCAAGAGCTGTATTAAGTTATACCGCAGGAGAATACAAAAACCTAAACTTTAGAGTTTCTTATCAGACAGGATTTAGAACTCCAACTACGCAAGACTTATTTATTGGTCTTGATGCTGGTCAAGCTAGATTAGTAGGTTCAGCTCCTGGGAATCCGGAAAGATATATCAGAGATTATGGAATTAGTGCTGCCGGTCAGGCTTTAGGTATTCCTGCAAGTGTAACAATTTCAGGTGCTGCTGCATATAACAATGCATACGAAGCTAGTTCAGTACAAGCGTTTGCTGCTACAGGTAATCCTGCTTTACTTAATGTTGCGCAGGTTGACTATGTTAAGCCAGAGCAAATGCAATCAATGGAATTTGGTTTTAGAGGTAAATTAAGTAGAACATTCACAATTGATGCAGCTGTATATAGAAACGACTTCCAAGATTTTATAAATACTCAAGTAGTACTATCTCCTCTTTATGGTCAAGTTGGTGACGGTGGACTATCAGTATTAGCAATTGCTAATGGAGATTTTGAGACTTGGAGTTCTTATACTAACTCTCCTGCAGAAATTTCTTCATGGGGAATGTCTATAGGAATGGCTACCAAGATTTTTGGAGACTTTGATCTTTCAGGAAGTTATACAAAATCAGAATTAGAATTTGAACAATCATTATATCCAGATTTTAGAACTAACTGGAATACACCTGAACACAAATTAAAAGCTCAGTTTGGAAACACAGAACTCTTTAAGAATTTTGGATTTAATGTTGCTTGGAGATATTGGAGTGAGTACTTATGGCAAGCATCATTTGGTGATGGTATGGTGCCAGAAACTCACATAATAGATGCTCAGTTTAATCTTACGGTACCTAAATGGAAATCAACGATTAAAGTTGGTGCAACCAACATAGGTGGTGAAGAGTACTTTACAGCATTTGGTTCAGGATTTATTGGTACACAGTATTATATTTCATGGACTGCAAATAACTTTTAAAAATTAAAATAAAATAATTATGAAAATTAAATATTTATTATTGTCTGTTTTTATGTTAGCTCTTTGGAGTTGTGAAACAGACATCGTTAATCCAGACGAAGTTTACCCAGACCCGTATGTTGAAATTGATTCTGGAGATGCTGACTTTAGCACATATGTAGCTATGGGTGAAGGTATTACTGCTGGTATGACCGACAACTCTTTATTTATGGCGGGTCAGATGAATTCGTATCCAAATATTATGGCAGGAGTTATGTCAATGGCCGGAGGCGGTGAATTTACACAACCTTACACTAATGATAACGTTGGTGGTATGTTAGTCGCTGGAAATGAAGTATGGGGTGAAAGATTATTTTTTAATGGAGCAGGACCAGCTGGTGTAAGCGGAAATATTACTAATGAAGCTACTAGTACGATGCCTGGACCTTATAATAATATGGCTTTTCCTTTTGTTAACGGAATCCATATGGTTGCACCTGGATATGGTAGTTTAGCTGGTTTAGCTGTTGGAGCTGCAAACCCATGGTTTGTAAGAGCTGCTTCAAGTGACGGCGCTACTGTTTTAGGAGATGCTGCAGGTCAAATGCCAACATTTGTTACTGTTATGCCAGGTAATGATTTTGCTGCATACGCAGGTTTCGGTGCAAGTGGACTTTCTGGTACAATGTTAGATTTAACAAGTCCTCAAGGTATGTTAGTAGGTGTTGGAGCAACACTTCAAACATTAGGAGCTATGGTTCCTAGTGGAGTGGTTACAACTTTGCCAGACCCAACCAATACACCTCAATGGAACACAGTACCTTGGAATTCAATTCCATTAGATCAAGCAACAGCTGATCTTTTAAATGCTCAATTAGGTGATCCTTACAACGGCGCATTATTTGTTGCTGCATTATTTGGTATTATTACACCAGAGGAGGCGGCTTTAAGAACTGTAACTGCTGTAGCTGGTCAAAATGGTGTAATTATCGATGATGAGAGCTTAACATTAATTGACCTTAGTGCATTAGGTGGGCCTGTACTTCCAAATATAAGACAAGCAAATGCGAATGATAAAATTGGTATTACTGCTTTAGCACTTTTAGGAAACCCAGTAGATCCTACAAACCCAGCACTTGGTGTATGGGGTGTTTCTGCTCCACTTCCTGATCAATTTACATTAATGGCAAATGAAATTTCTTATATTCAATCAGAACTTGCAACTGCAAATGCGGCTATTTCTGCTTCTGTTCCAAACGGATGGGCTCTTTTTGATTTAGGAGGATTATATAATGAACTTGTTACTACTGGAATTTTTGAAGATGATTTTAATATGACAGGTGATTTAGTATTCGGTGGGTTCTTTGGACTTGACGGTTATCATCCGACTTCAAGAGGTAGTGCCTTAATTGCTAAAAAGATGATGGAAGCTATAGATGCTACATGGGGATCTAATCTTTCTGATGTTGGATTAGATGTTGGAGATTATCCTACTAATTATCCTGATGGTATATAGTCTCTAAAAAACAAACTAAATAAAAAAAGTCTGGAAATTTTCCAGACTTTTTTTTTGTTTATAATAGTTGATTATTTGTTAGAAAATCTATTGAATATATTTCATAAAAAATCTATATTTGCGCTTTAATTAAGCATCAATATATTTAATATCATACCCAAAAAATGACATCTGGAAAAATAGCTCAAATAGTAGGACCTGTAATTGATGTTGAATTCAATTCAGATTCCAGCCTTCCGAAAATTTATGACTCTTTAGAAATAGCAAAAGCTGATGGAACAAAACTTGTTCTTGAAGTTCAATCACACATTGGAGAAAACATGGTTAGAACAATTGCTATGGATTCATCTGACGGTCTTAGTAGAGGAACTGAGGTTAAAGCAACTAACAAGCCTATTCAAATGCCAATTGGAGAAGAAATTAATGGCAGGCTCTTTAATGTTATCGGTGATTCTATTGATGGAATTGGTGACTTACCAAAAACGGGTGATAATGGTCTACCAATACATAGAGAATCTCCAAAATTTGAAGACCTTTCAACGGCAACTGAAGTCCTTTTTACAGGAATCAAAGTTATTGATTTGATTGAGCCCTATGCAAAAGGTGGTAAAATTGGTTTATTTGGGGGAGCTGGTGTTGGTAAAACAGTTCTTATTCAGGAGCTAATTAATAACATTGCCAAAGGGCACGGTGGATTATCTGTATTTGCTGGTGTTGGGGAAAGAACTAGAGAAGGAAATGACTTGCTTAGAGAGATGCTTGAATCAGGAATTATCAACTATGGTGATGAATTCATGGAGAGTATGGAAAAAGGTGGATGGGACCTGAGTAAAGTTGATAAAAAAGCACTAAAAGATTCTAAAGCTACATTTGTATTCGGACAAATGAACGAACCTCCAGGAGCAAGAGCAAGAGTTGCGCTTTCTGGTTTAACTGTGGCAGAATATTTTAGAGATGGAGCTGGAGATGGTCAAGGAAAAGATGTACTTTTCTTTGTAGACAATATATTTAGATTTACACAAGCTGGTTCTGAGGTGTCTGCTTTACTTGGTAGAATGCCTTCAGCTGTTGGTTATCAACCAACTCTTGCAACAGAAATGGGTACAATGCAAGAAAGAATTACTTCGACAAAAAATGGATCAATTACTTCTGTTCAGGCTGTTTATGTCCCTGCAGATGATTTAACAGATCCTGCGCCTGCAACTACCTTTGCACACTTAGATGCAACAACAGTACTTTCTAGAAAAATTGCTGAGCTTGGTATATACCCTGCTGTGGATCCGCTTGATTCTACATCAAGAATTTTAACTGCTGAAATTCTAGGAGATGACCATTACAATTGTGCTCAAAGAGTAAAAGAATTATTACAACGCTACAAAGAACTTCAAGATATTATTGCCATTCTTGGTATGGAAGAATTATCTGAAGAAGACAAGCAAGCAGTTGGTCGAGCAAGAAGAGTTCAAAGATTCTTATCTCAACCCTTCCATGTAGCAGAACAGTTTACTGGAATACCAGGTGTATTAGTTGATATTAAAGATACAATCAAAGGGTTCAATATGATTATGGATGGCGAACTTGATCATTTACCAGAAGCTGCTTTCAACTTAAAAGGAACAATTGAGGAAGTAATTGAAGCTGGAGAAAAAATGCTTGCCGAAGTATAATCTTTCTACAAATGATATTAGAAATAATTTCCCCAGAAAAAATAATCTTTAGCGGCGAGGTAGAATCCGTTGCAGTACCTGGTGTTGATGGTGAATTTGAAATGTTAAATAATCACGCAGCAATTGTATCAAACTTAAAAAAAGGTGCGATAAAAGTTTATGGAAATATTACACTTGATGATACACAAAAAGAAGTTTTTGAAACGGGTGACAGGGGTTATCATTTAGCTATCAATTCTGGAACTGTTGAAATGAAAAACAACAAGGTAACCGCATTAGTGGAATAGAAATTCTACAGCTTCTTAATTACATTTGTTACAATTCCCCAAATGATTAGCTGATCATCATCTTTAACCTCAATCGGTTTATAACTCGAATTTTCAGGCTGTAACCAAATTTTATTTCTTTTTACGACAAGTCTTTTTACTGTAAACTCGCCTTCTATAAAGCAAACTGCAATTTTATTATTACTTGGCTCTATGCTTCTGTCAATTACAATTAAATCTCCATCTTCTAAACCAGCATTAATCATTGACTCACCTGAAACTCTAGCAAAAAAAGTGGCTTCTTTATTTTTGATTAGCTCTTGATCAAGGCTTATTCTTTCCTGCTTAAAATCACCTGCAGGTGAAGGAAATCCCGCTGATATTCCGGCATTGATTAAAAGTGCATCAAGATTAGTATTCTTGCTGGGTGTAAAAAAATTTAAATTGTTTTTATTTTTCATTTAATCTTAATAATATCATCAATTTTAGTTGTATAACAAGGTGATAAAAATTCCTGCTTCATTTTCCATTTTCGTTTTAAGTCTTGATTAGCTAACTTAATTTTTTCACCGTATTTAGAGTTGATGTAATCCATTGTCTTCATTAAAGGCTTATGTCTGTAATCTTCATTTTCAAAAATACCAAGTTGATAGCTATTATTAGGGACAAGACTAGTCACAATTACACCAGCCTTTTTATAATCTATTTTATGCTGAAACATGTTTTCAATTGTCTTTAGAGCATAGTTATTTAAAACAAAAGAAGAGTTTGTTGGATATGGTAATGTTACAACCCTAGAACAAGAATGTTGTTGTAAATCTTTTCTGAAATAATTACTTCTTATAAATACAATCATAACATTACACAAAGAATTCTGTCTTCTTAACTTTTCAGCACAGGAAAGCGAAAAAGTTGAAACACTTTCTTTTAGTTTACTTAAATCTGAAATAGGTTTTTCAAAGGACCTTGTAGTGGCTATAGACTTCTTAATCTTCAAAGCATCTAAATCTAAATTTGATATACCTTTTAACTCTTGTTGAATCTTTAATTCAACAATTGATAAATTTGATTTGACCCATTGTTCAGGCAAATTCACAAAGTCTGATGCATTTTTACATCCTATATTTTGAAGGCGCTTAGATAATCTTCTGCCTATTCCCCATATATCATTCAGAGAAAAATAATTTAATGCTTTAAATCTTTTATAATCTGTATCCAAAATATATACGTGTTTTGTTTGAGATGGAAATTTTCTTGCAATTTTATTTGAGATCTTTGCTAATGATTTTGTAGGAGCAATCCCTACAGAAGTTGGTATTCCAGTCCATTTCAAAATCTTATTTCTCATTTTTGAAGCATAGCTAAAAAGATCATAATTTTCAAATCCTTCAAATTTTAAAAAAGCTTCGTCAATACTATATATTTCAATATCTGAAATAAACTTTGAAATCGTTGTCATCACACGATGACTCATGTCAGCGTATAAAGGATAATTTGATGATAGAACAACTACATTATGCTTATTGATAATCGACTGATATTTAAATATAGGAGCGCCCATCGGGATACCTAATTTCTTAGCTTCGTCACTCCTTGAGATAGCACAACCATCATTATTTGACAAAACAACTATAGGCCTACCGTTTAAACTTGGGTTAAAAACTCTCTCGCAAGAGACATAAAAATTATTACAATCTATTAGGGCAAACATCAATATAAATATAAGTTTTTATCAATTTAAAAATCGTAAAATTCAAGAACTTATTTAACAAAAAATAGTTTGATTACACAATCTAAAATAAGTACTTTTAGAAAATATAAATTTTTGAAATAGAATAATGAAAAAACTACTATTATCATTTCTTATTTTTAACACGTTTGTAACACATTCAAATGCACAAGAAAGCGAAGATGAAATAAAATTAGACGAAATTGAGGTACTTTCTAGCCCTAGAATTGAAATTGAAAGTTTACAAAACTCCATTAGTGTTGTAAGCATTTCTAGAGAAGAAATTCAAAATAGCACAGCGACGAATCTTAGTGAGTTGCTACAACAAATAGCAGGTATAGATATTAGAAGAAGAGGAGTTGAAGGAATGCAAGCAGATCTTTATATAAGAGGAGGCTCATTTGACCAAACATTATTATTAATTGACGGAATAAAAGTAGAAGACCCTCAAACAGGCCACCACATAATGAATATGACACTGCCCTTGGAGGTGATAGAAAAAATAGAAATTACAAAGGGGGCAGCCAGTAGAATATATGGTCAAAATGCATTTACCGGAGCCATAAATATTATTACAATAAAAGACATTGACAATAATATTTCTTTGAGTCTTTCATCTGGATCCTTTGCTCAAAAGAGAGCTGCGTTAACAATACAAAAAAAATTAGAAAATTCTGATTTACTAGTTAATTACAACAGAAAAGAATCTGAGGGTTACAGATATAATACGGACTTTAAAAATGATGAATTTTTTATCAAAAGTAATTTTAAAATAAAGAATCAGAAGATCTCAGCTATTGGAGCATTTAATGAAAGGAAATTTGGTGCAAATGGATTCTATGCAAGCCCTGCAGCTATTGATCAATATGAAGAAACTCAAGCAAGTTTAATCGGGTTAAGTACTACCTTCAAAAAAGATGATCTGATTATAAAGCCGAAACTTTATTGGAAAAGAAATCAAGACATGTATGTGTATTTAAGACAAGATCCATCTGTTTACAGAAATATGCACATATCAAACAAAGTAGGTGCTGAAATTAATATGGTATTAAATAACGAACTTGGTATTTTAGGTATTGGGGTCGACATATCAAACACTACATTGTCAAGTAATAATTTAGGTCAAAGAGACAGAAAAATGCTACACATTTTTGCTGAACAACAAATGAAGTTTTTTGATGATAAACTTGATTTAACTCCAGGATTAACTATAACATATTTTTCTGATTTAGCAAATAGCACTGATCCTGATTTAGTATTACATAATTCAGACGGATGGATAAATATTCCACATATATATCCAGGTATTGATTTAGGTTATAGTTTTAGTGAAAAATTTAAATTGTATAGTAATTTAGGGTATACTTTTAGAATACCCACTTACACAGATCAATTTTACAGCAGTCCAACAACAGAAGGGAATGAATTCCTAGTATATGAGAAAGCATTAACCTCTGAGCTTGGTTTAAAGTATACAAAAGAAAATTTTAATTTAACATTTTCTGCATATAATAGAGCAGCATCCGACGTAATTGACTATGTTAAAAATGAAGAGTCAGAGCCCTGGCAAGCGAATAATATAAGGGATATTAATACCTTAGGATTTGAGCTAAATATGGGATACAAATTTTATCTTGGTTCGTTTAATGCACATCAAATAAATATTGGTTTTAGTAATATAAATGATGATTTAAAAGAAACCGAATTTAACTTTTCAAGATATGCTTTGAACTCATTAAAGAATCAAATAACCTCAACATATTCGTTTGAGCTATTCGATAAAATTTCTTCTACGATAGCCTTTAAGAATGCTAAGAGATTAAATGAAGATAAGTATACAGTTATTGATTTTAAAACTTCTTATAAATATAAAAAATTCACCCTATCAATTATATTAAATAATATTTTAGATACAGAATATACAGAAACGAATTTAGTACCAATGCCTGGATTCAATTCTTTAGTCGGAATCAAATACTCTGTTAATTAATATCTCTTAATTTTTGATAGATAAGATCATTTTCCCAACCTCTGTAAGTGAAATAATTAATAAAGGATCTTTTCTTTTGATCTAAAGTGCCCTTTAAGAATTTAATCTTGTTTGTCGAAAATTCATTGAAATATTCTATGTAATCCTCTTCGTTAATTTGATTGATATGTTCATTAATTATTTTTATATCAATACCTTTTGATCTCAACTCATACTTCAACTTAATTCTTCCCCATTTTTTTATTCTAAGCTTTCCTTGGATAAACATCTTAGTATATCTTTCTTCATTTAAGTAATCATTATCAATCAAATATTCAACTATATTTTCGACCAATTGTGAACTTACTTTAAATGAATATAATTTGTTTTTTACTTCCTTGGTAAATCTATCTTGATAAAGACAATAAGATTGAATTTTTTCAATTATTATCTTTTCATCTTCAGTAAAACTAATAGGCATAGTTCAGAGAAAAAATAAAGTTTAAACCAGGTGCTGAAATTCCTGATGAATAGGGTCTATATAATTTATTTGTTATATTCTCAACAGTAAAATTAATGTTTAGCATTTTGGAAAAGGAATATTGTGATCTAATATTAAATGTCATCCACGATGGTGAGTGTGGGTTGCCATTTTCATCTAGTGCATACATATAAGGTTTCGCCCTTTCAGACTCTGCAAGATTACTAAATGATATTTTAGAATTATAATTTAAGTATGTATCAATTGTAAAATCTCCATTATTATAAATAAAATGAAAATTACCGTAATTGGGTGGTATATGCCTAACTGGCATTGAAAAGGGTGATTGATTTAATTCATATCCAGCAATTAAATTATGTTGGGATTTGATACGAAAGTTTTTGTTTAAAAACATATTTAACCCAAATTCCATTCCATAAATAAAAGACTTTGAGCTGTTTTGAAGCGCTTGAATTTGTGATAATTCTCCATCATAAAAAATTTCTGATACACCGTTACTCAATGTAAAATCATACCTTATAAATGAATTATACAAATATGTGACATAGGATGAAAAATCTAATTCAATGTTATTCTTTGTTCTAAAGTAACCCCCAAACTCAATACCAAAAGATCTTTCTGGTTTTAAGTCAGGGTTTGGAACAACCACACTTCCAGGCTCAGAATCAAAAACCTTAGCAAGATCGTCTATGTTTGGAGATCTAAAAGCTGTATTGATATTAAACTTCCAATTATTATAAATATTTCTAACCCAGCTTAGTCCTATACCTCCAACGAACGCTCCATTTTCAAGTGTTGTATTGTCATATATAAAATCATAATAAATATTATTTTGAGATAAATCTGATTTTAATTCTGTTGAACTATATCTCACACCACTTTGGAAAAATACATCTTCAATAATTTTAGTCTTGTAATTAATATAGAGTCCCAAGGAATTCAAAGATGAATTATCAGGATATCTTGTCGAAATTGGGGTTTCAGATAAATCACGCACATTAATACTTTTAGCAGATGAACCAACTTTGTTTTCTATCATCTCTAGCCCATATGTAATGTTGGAATTTTCTGATATTTTTTTAAAAAAATCTAGATTAAAAGAAAATATATCCAATTTCTCTTCTCTTGATTTTAGAAAACCATCATTAAACCTTCTACTGTTTCTACTTTCTGAGAATTTCTGAAATGATGAGCCAAATTTTAATTCATCATAAAATTTAGTTTCTTTTGGAATAAAGGTTAATTGGCTATTGATTAATAGCCATTCCTGTGGCCCATAATACCACTCTGAATAATAAAGACCTTGCGTTCCGCCAACAACAACTTGATTCTCATCATTTCTTATCAATCTATCATACCTAGGAATATTTCCAGTTCTTGAAAAATGAATACCTAAATCAATACTCAAATCGTTACTTGGTTGATAAACAACTTTTTGCATAAAATTAGTTTGATTATATGCTGTATTTCTTTGAATTCTTGAGTTTGGATTTGTTATAATTATATCATCACCAGCTGAATTTTGACCAACATAGCTTGGTCTCAAATAATCTGTTGGCCCATTTTTACCCATGCTTAAATCGCCGAAATCTGATTTTGAGAAACTTGACAAAAATGCTACTTTCTCTAATCCGTAGTTTAAGTCTAAGTGATACATTTTTTCATTTGAAGCTGATGAATATCTAGAATTAAGGTTTATTTTGATATAGGGATTTGATTCGTTTGACAGCTTGGCTTTTTTAGTATAAAAATTCATAACTCCCCCAATGGCATCGCTTCCATATAAAACAGATGCAGAGCCCATAATAACCTCTGTGTTTTCGATATTCAAAGGAGAAATTGATATCACATTATGTATGTTTCCTCCTCTGAAAATTGCATTATTTAGTCTTACGCCATCAACCGACAAGACTAATCTGTTAGTTGAAAGACCTCTTATCATTGGGCTCCCTCCCCCTAATTGACTTTTTTGTATAAATACATAACCTCCTCTCTCAAGCAAATCTGCACTTGTCATAGGATTTGTAAATTCAATAGTAGTTCTTTTAATTTGTGTAACTTTTTTAGGCACCTCTCTAAACTTTTGTGAAAATTTAGAAGCTGATATTACCACTTCGTCTAATAGTTCATTATCATAAAATAGGAGTATAGTCTCATCAAGTTTAGATTTTACAAATTTTTGTTCCTTGAATCCATATTGATTTATAATTATAGTATCAGAATTCGAAAATTTGTCTAGTCTTACATAACCATTTTTATCTGTTGTTTGATAATGATCTAAGTTGCTGGAAACTGATGCTCCAATTACTGGTTGATTATTTTCATCAACAATCTTTAAATTTTGTGAGAAACCTATAATTGAAAAAAATAACAGAAAGTAAAATTTATTCACTATTAAAATAATTTTCTAAGCACGTCTAAAGATTTAACTACTTTAAAATTTTCAATATGTAAATTATAATACAATATAATATTATCAAGTAATTTTTTTCTCCTCATAGAAGTAATGGTTAGTTCATTACTACTATCAAAATTTGTGCCTAAAATCATATTAAATGCTATCAAATCATCACCTTCTAGAACATATTTTGAATCCTTGATATTGGAATATAACCCATGTTGTAAATCAAAATATTTATAATGATTATTTTCTATGTCAGGGTAAAAACCTAAAAACTTAGATAAATCTATTAAAAAAGCTAAATGGAAATTTGGATTAAACAATGATTTATCATAGTAAAAAATCGACTCCTCAATAAAGTCATATAACTCATAATCTTTTTCTTGATGAGTTAAAATTTTAGAAAGTATTTCAGATAAGAAAATAACAACTCCCATTTTTTTAAAATCTGTATGAATAGTTTTAAAATTATTTTTCAAATCAAATTCTTTAAAATAATGTAGATTTCTTCTGTTATTAAGATCAAATTCAATTTCTAAAACTGACAATTGTTGAAAATAATTTAATTTATTTTTTTTTGTACTCCCTCTAACAAGAAAGGATGTAACCCCTATATCTCTTATCAATAATTTAACTATTAAATCATTATCCTTATACTTTAACTTACTTAATACAATTGCATTTGAAGAAATTATCATTATCTAATAATCATTAGTTTTAAAATTTTAGTCTCATAAGACTGTAAGTCAGATAGCATAATAATATATACCCCAGAAGAAACCTGTATGTTTCTTAAATTTTTTCCATTCCAAAATGCAGTTCCTCCATCAATTTCTAAGTTAAAATTATTATACCTAGCATTTATATTTGATTGTGCCTCAGCTACCAAATTACCTTCAATATCTGTAATTTTAATATTAACATTCTCTGTTAAGTTGGTAATTTTTACCTTATCAAATTGGGTGTTAAATGAAGGTCTAACAGGGTTTGGATAAATATAGGAGTTTGTAAAGTCATCCGAACTAGATGAACTTCCTGTAGCAAAACTTACTAAACCCTGATCAGTAGCAAAATATACTTTACCGTTAATTTGATTCACACTTACATCGTTTATATTATTTGAAGGTAAAGGAGAATTTTCTTTTGTAAAATGATAAATGGTTTGTTGGCCATTGGGGGAAAAATAGAAAACTCCTGAACCTATGGTTGCAACCCATTTATTGTTAGCTCCATCAACTTCAATATCCGTTATATATTGCTGTTCTAATAATTCTCTTGGAATACCATCTTCAAGAATAACTATTTGCTGAGCGCTAACAATTGAAGTGTCAAAAAAACTTGAAGTATTATATAAGACTCTTAACCCTTGTATGGTTCCAATCCATAAATGATTATTGTTGTCAACAGCAATTGATTTAACATATGAAGATGGCATATTAGATTGGTCTTGACTAAATACTTTTCTTAATAGAGGAGTTCCTGAATTATTATTAAATCCTATTAGGCCAGATCTAAGACTGGCAATCCATATATTTCCATATGAATCTAGCTCAATATCGTTAAATCCTAGTTCATCTTGAAAACCATCATTTATTATTTGAGTAAAATCATAGCTGCTCCAATTATTTGTTTCTACATTAAATGACTTTAAAGGGCTATCAACTCTTGAATTTAAAATCCATAAAATACCATTTTTGTCAAATTCAATATCAGAAATTCTAATGCTCTCATAATCTGGATCACTGGTAACTAATGATTCTAATCCACTATTATTATTATCATATAATTCAACTAAATTAAAATTATCTAATTCAATTAATCCTCCATGAAATGAACTAACAAATACATTATTATTATTAAAAGGGTTTATTGCAATATTGTTAAGATTAACCGCTTGATCAGGAATACTATCTTTATTTATATTTAACCACTCGCCTAAACTTTCACTATAGCTACTTAATCCGCTAAATTTTAAAGGGTAAGGGTTAAAATATTCACTGTATTCACCATAAGAAACCCAGGTATTATTATTTAATGTTTCAACTGAAAATATATTGTTTTCGGTAGGACCATCTGGCTTTAAATAATTAAAATCATTAGTTAAATTATCTATTACTAAAACTCCTTTTTCATTAGTTCCAATATATGTTTTATTATTTTGTACCAAAGCAATATTAAAACTACTTGAGTATGTTTCAGAATCGAAAATATTAATTAATTGAGTTAAATCAGAATTATATATTAGGCATTGATTTCCCGAAAGAATGACAATTTCAGAATCAGATGAATTAATTTCAGTTATTTGATTTTCTAATGTTAGAAGATTAATAATTTGGCCGTTTTCAATCATCATTAAACTTATGTCATCATAGAATAAAATTTTATTTTGATTTTTAAATAACTTTTTCACATCAGCATTATATATATTCTCCCAATTATTGTAATCAATTAAACTTACATCTAAGTCTGCTCTTAGTATACCTAAATTGGGGCTAGAAGCATATATATAGGCGTCGTCAACGATAGTGCTTGTAATGTTTAATAACGATGCGAAATCACCAATATAATATGTATCGTCAAATTCAAATTCGCCAAGATTATAAACCGAAATTCCATAGCCGGTAGAAATAATCAATTGACTATCAGTTTCCGAAAAATGATTTATTTTTTTACTATTTGCCGGTATAGTGGGCTTGTTTAATATATCATAAATATTAATTATTGTATCTGTCGTTAAATCTATTATTTGTAAAAATCCGCTTTTGTATCCAATTGCAATGATATCGTTAGATTCACTATGATAAAACGCTGAAATTTCGTCTCCAGATAAACCGTTTAAAGTATCAAATTTTTCTGTTTGAAAAGAATATATATCATAAGAAAAAATTGAATTATATGAAGCAAAGTATATTTTAGATTGGGCTGAATCAATGCCAGAAATAAGATTATATGAAAAGAATGATTCCCAATTAGAATATGATGAGGAATGATTCTCAATGGAAAGTTTATTTTGTTGTGCTGTTATTATATTCGCAAAAAGGCACAATAACAAAAATGGTTTAAAATTTAACATAAAACACTAATGCTTATTTCTAATAAACGACAAATATGCCAGTATAATGTGTATAAAGTAAAAAATTAGATTACTCCCTGTGCTAGCATAGCATCAGCAACCTTGACAAATCCTGCAATATTTGCTCCCTTTACATAATTAACATAGCCGTTTTTCTGCTTTCCATGTTCAATACATGAATTATGAATATTTAGCATTATTTCACGTAGCTTTTGGTCTACTTCTTCTCTTGTCCAATTATATCTTAGTGAATTTTGTGTCATTTCTAAACCTGAAGTAGCAACCCCTCCAGCATTTGCAGCTTTACCTGGAGCAAATAAGATCTTTGATTTTATAAAAATTTCGATTGCTTCCTTAGTAGAAGGCATATTAGCACCCTCACTAACACATGTACACCCATTATCTATCAGCTTCTTAGCATCTTTTCCATCTATTTCATTTTGAGTTGCACAAGGTATGGCTATATCGCACTCTACAGACCAAGGGGTTTTTCCTTTTTTAAATATTGCCTTAGGATATTTTTTAACATACTCGCTAATTCTGCCACGCTTAATATTTTTTAGATTCATTATAAATTTCAATTTTTCTTCATCTATTCCTTCAGAATCATAGATATATCCCGAAGAGTCAGACATTGTTAAAACTTTACCTCCAAAATGTAAAATTTTCTCAGCTGCATACTGGGCAACATTACCAGAACCTGAAATAACCACTTTTTTACCCTTAATTCCATCGTTTCTCAAAGCTAACATATCTTGTACAAAATATACAGCTCCATAACCTGTTGCTTCAGGTCTTATTAAAGAGCCTCCCCATGACATACCTTTACCTGTAAGAACACCTGTAAATTCATTTGCAAGTTTTCTGTATTGACCATACATATATCCAATCTCCCTACTCCCAACTCCAATATCTCCAGCAGGAACATCAGTATTAGGACCAATATGCCTATATAATTCTGTCATAAAAGCTTGGCAAAATCTCATAATCTCATGTTCGCTTCTTCCTTTTGGGTCAAAATCACTACCTCCTTTACCACCACCCATAGGTAATGTTGTTAAACTATTTTTGAAGACCTGTTCAAAAGCTAAAAATTTCAAAATACTCATATTAACTGATGGATGAAACCTCAAACCACCTTTATATGGTCCAATTGCTGAATTCATTTGAATTCTATAACCTCTATTTACCCAAATTTCTCCTTGATCATCAACCCATGAGACTCTAAATGTAACAGCTCTTTCAGCCTCACACATTCTCATCAATATATTCTTGCCATGGTAAATGTCATTTTCAATAATATAAGGTATCACAGTTTCAGCAACTTCTTCAACTGCTTGCATAAACTCATGTTCATGCCCATCTCTTTTACGAACTATATTTAAAAAAGTGTCAATCTTTCTTTTCATAATTAATAAATTTTGTAACTCTTCAGCGAGTAAAATTAAATATTAATTAAAATTAGGGATTTAAAATTTTTATTTTACTAAAAAAAAGTAGAATAATTAACAATTTTATAAAAAAGCATTTTTTAAATCATCGATTAAATCGTCGACGTCTTCAATTCCAACGCTCAATCTTATCAAAGAGTCAGTAACACCGGATTTTTCTCTTTCTTCTTTCGGAATACTAGCGTGAGTCATGGTTGCAGGGTGTCCACATAATGACTCAACTCCACCAAGAGATTCAGCTAAAGTAAATAAGTGAAGTTTTTCTAGAAATTTTATAGTTTGCTCTTTGCTGTAATCTTTAATTCTAAAAGAAAGCATTCCTCCAAAATCAGACATTTGTTTTTTTGCAACTTGATGATTTTTATGAGATTCTAAACCTGGCCAATATACTTTCTCAACCATCTTGTGATCATTTAAAAAATGTGCAACTTTATGTGCATTTTCACAATGTCTCTGAATCCTTACATGCAATGTTTTAATTCCTCTCAAGGTCAAAAAACAATCTTGAGGTCCAGGAACTGCACCACTTGAATTTTGAATAAAATATAATTTTTCAGCAATTTCATCATCGTTTAACATTAGAGCACCCAACACAACATCACTATGACCAGCTAAATATTTAGTAGCTGAATGCATTACTATGTCAGCACCTAAATTTAAAGGGTTTTGTAAATATGGTGAAGCAAATGTGTTGTCAACAACTAAGAGTAAATTGTTAGACTTACTAATATTTGAAAGTGCTGCAATATCAAAAACATTTATCATCGGATTTGTCGGCGTTTCAGCCCAAATTACTTTTGTATTTTCATTTATTAATGATTCTACATCAGCTATATTGTGTAGTGAGGTGAAATGAAATTTCACTCCATATTTTTCAAAAATCTTGGTAAATAAACGGAATGTACCCCCATATAAATCGTTAGTACTTATTACTTCATCACCGGGGCTCAGTAATTTTATAATTGCATCAATCGCTGCCAAACCAGAAGAAAATGCAACTCCATATTTAGCATTTTCAAGACTTGCAAATGAATTTTGTAAGGCAGTTCTTGTAGGGTTATGAGTTCTTGAATATTCAAAACCTTTATTAACCCCAGGGCTTTTTTGAGCATAGGTTGATGTCTGATATATTGGCTGCATAACAGAGTTAAATGCAGGGTCAATTTTTTGTCCTCCGTGAATTGTTTTAGTGTTAAACTTCATGATGCTTTAAATTAAATGAGAGCATATTAGCTGCAAACAAATGTATGGATTATCTTTAGAATTCAATTCAATATAATGAACAAAAGAATCCTCGCTCTGCTTGCTGCATTATTAGCAACTTCAATTTTTGGATTTAATCATACAATTGCTAAAGAACTCATGCCAGATGTGTTGTCCCCTAATGCATTATTGTATTGCAGAGTATTGGGTGCAGCAATATGTTTTTGGCTTATTTCATTATTTGTAGAAAGAGAAAAGGTAGAACTTAAAGATTTTAAATTAATTTTTATTTGCGCAATTTTTGGTATGGGTTTGAATATGATTACTGCACTAAATGGCCTGTACAATTCAACTCCAATCAATAGCGCAATTATTACTACTCTCGCACCAATATTTATTTTTCTGATTTCAGTAATTATTCTGAAAGAAAAAATTACTAAGAGAAAATATGTTGGTGTATTTATTGGATTTTGTGGAACATTGACGTTAATTCTTTTAAATGAAAAATCAGTCTCTACTGCTCCAAATATTAACTTGGGGAACTTTTATCTTTTTATAAATAGTATTGCATATGCACTATATTTTGTTTTAGTAAAACCTCTTACCAAAAAATATAATATGATTACTATTATGAAATGGCTATTCTTCTTTTCAATATTTATAAATATGCCATTTGGATTGGTTGAGTTTTTCAAGATTAATTGGGTTGAAATTCCTGGAAATTCTCTGCTTAAAATTTCATACGTTGTTATATGTACAACATTTCTTGTTTATCTATTAAACTTATATGCACTGAAAAACTTAAAGGCTACAACTGTTGGAATGTTTATTTATCTGCAGCCGGTTATTGGAATTCTATTTGCAATTTACAGAGGAGCTGATAAGCTAACACTCGCCGATACAACATCGGTAATTCTTGTTTTTACAGGTGTGTATTTAGTTTCTAAAAAAACTAG
Source organism: uncultured Bacteroidota bacterium (assembly GCA_902510415.1). Taxonomy (GTDB): domain Bacteria; phylum Bacteroidota; class Bacteroidia; order Flavobacteriales; family Flavobacteriaceae; genus MED-G13. The sequence goes on from CABXBH010000010.1 coordinate 20,761, forward strand.
CAAAGCAACTTAAAAATCAATTCATATATTTGCTACATATATCATTAAAAATGATTAAGTCAATGACTGGCTATGCCAGTGAATCTTTCATAATTAATTCAACAAAATTTATTGTTGAAATAAAGTCTGTTAACAGTAAAATATTAGACTTGAGCATAAGATTCCCACATTTTCTAAAATCCTATGAAAATGATTTAAGACAGGAAATTTCAAGTAAACTTTTCAGGGGTAAGATTGAGCTTAATGTTATTTCAGAAATAGGAAAAAACTCTGATGAAATAAGTGTAAATAAGGCAATCGTAAATAATTATATACAACAACTTAAGAAAATCAATAATCTTGATACTAGTGATTTTTCGAGTGAAAAAGAATATTTGAAGATTGCAATGAGACTGCCAAATGCATACTCATCAAAATCAATTGACTTGAATACTACTGAGGTTCAAATTATTATTGATAAAATTTCAATAGTTACAACAAATCTTAATGATTATAGGGCTAAAGAAGGTTCAGAAATGGAAAAAGATTTCAGAAATAAAATTTCTCTAATTAAAAAGTTATTAGGCGATATTGAAAACATTGAAAAAGAAAGAATTTCAAAAAAAAGAGATAAACTGCTTGAAGAATTTAAAAAGATAAGTTTAGAAATTGATAACAAAAGGCTCGAGCAAGAAATGATATATTATTTAGAAAAATTTGATATAAATGAAGAAATAATCAGACTAAAAAGTAATATTTTAATTTTTGAAGAGACGCTAGAGTCAAACGATCCAGTTGGTAAAAAACTTGGTTTTATTTGTCAAGAAATTGGACGTGAAATAAATACAATAGGTTCTAAAGCTAATGATGCAAACCTTCAAAAAAATGTTATTGAAATGAAAGACAACTTGGAAAAAATTAAAGAGAACATCTTAAATATACTTTGATGATTGATTCAAAATTCATAATTATTGCAGCCCCTTCAGGATCAGGAAAAACCACTATAGTTAATAAGCTTCTTAATGACAAGAGCTTAAATTTATCTTTTTCTATTTCAGCGACGTCTAGAGCTCCAAGAAACAATGAAGTTGACGGAGTTAATTATTTCTTTTTAACGAATGAAGAATTTATTAAAAAGATTGAAAACAAAGAATTTGTTGAGTGGGAAGAAGTTTATAAGGATAATTTTTATGGAACTCTTACTTCTAAATTAGAAAACACCATTAATAAAAATTTAGTTTTTGATATTGATGTTATAGGAGGTTTAAATATTAAGAAAAAATTTCCGAAACAAACTATCACAATTTTTATTAAACCTCCAAGTATTGATGAGCTTGAAAATAGATTAAGAAATAGAAATTTAGATTCAAATGCTAGTATAAAAATCAGAATTGAGAAGGCTAAAGATGAGATTCTTTTAGCTGATCAATTTGATCATATTGTTGAAAATAATGTCCTTGAAAATAGTTTTAATGAAGTTTTAGAATTAGTTCAAAATTTTATAAATGAATAAAAAAAAGGTTGGTTTGTTTTTTGGAACTTTTGACCCCATTCACAATGGACATATAAAAATTGCTGAATACATTACCGAGAAAAAATTAACAGACGAAGTTTGGTTAGTTGTTACGCCTGAAAATCCAATTAAGCTGATGAGTAAAATATCCAATTTTAAGCATAGATTTAATATGGCTAGAATTGCGACTGAAAAACACGAAAATATAATGCCAAGTGATTTGGAGGTTAATTTAAAAAAACCAAATTACACAATTGATACTTTAGAGTATATATCAAATAAATTAAAAGAAATTGAATTTAGTTTGATTATAGGAGAGGACAATTATAAGATTTTTGATACTTGGAAAGATTATGAAAAAATTCTCAGCAATTATAAAATTTTCATCTATCCACGAAAAGGAACACTTAAAGAGAGTCCTTATATAATTAACAAGAACGCAATGTATATCGGGGGGCCAAGAATTGATTTGAGTTCAACAAATATTCGTAATATATTATCTAAAAAAAGTGAACCAAAAGATTTAATCTCATTAGAAGTGATGCAATATATTCACGCTAATAAATTATACCAATGAATAGAAAAAAACTTAAATACGGTGTTATAGGTAGCGGTAGTTGGGCAACTGCACTTATTAAAATACTTTCTGAAAATATTAACGAAATCAACTGGTATATTAGAAATACTAATAATATTGATTTTATAAAAAATAATTGCCATAACCCAAATTATTTAAGTGCTGTTGAACTTAAGCTGAATAAGTTAAATATTTCAGCGAATATTTCTGAGGTTGCCAAAAAATCAGACGTAATAATAGTTGCTGTACCTTCAGAATATGTTAATGCTGAAATAAAAAAAATTGACATTGATATTTCAAATAAAATTATTGTTTGTGCTTTAAAAGGGATTGTACCTGAAACAAATCTTCTTTTTGGTGAACACATGTATAAATTTTTTAATATTTCTCAGAATAATTTTCTTGTTATAGGTGGACCATGTCATGCAGAAGAAGTAGCCTTAGAAAAATTATCATATTTAACTATTGGCTCATCCAACATAAAACTATGTGAAAAAATATCAAATGACTTTATATGTAAATATATAAATGTAACTGCTTCAGATGATGTAATAGGAATTGAATATGCCAGTATGCTTAAAAACATCTATGCATTAGCTGTTGGAATATCAAACGGATTAGGTTATGGAGATAACTATCAAAGTGTTTTAATGAGTAATTCAATAAAAGAAATGAATAGGTTTATTTCAAAAAGACATGAAATAAAGCGAGATATTAATAATTCTGCATACCTCGGAGATTTATTGGTTACTGGCTATTCAACATTTTCAAGGAATAGAATGTTTGGTAATATGATTGGTAAAGGATACACTGTTAGAGCAGCACAATCAGAAATGAAAATGGTTGCTGAAGGTTATATTGCAACTAAAAAAGCATTTTTATTGAATGAAGATTCTGCTAACAAAACAAAAACTCCAATTATTGATGCTGTATATAAAATATTATATGATAAGAGAAGCCCGCGAAAAATCTTTAAAGAATTAAGTAATATAATTAATTAATGCCCTTTGGATTTGCGCCGTATTCATTTTCTCCAGCAACTGAATCACCAAATAGTAGCCACAAGCCGTAAAAAGGAACTAGAATCCACCATCCGCTTGCACCCCTATCATGAGCTCTTTTAATAGCTTGAACTGTGGCCCAGTACATAACTGGAATAATAGAGAGATATAAAACTCCAAGGCCGTAGGTAGCGCCATCTGTAATTCCTAAAAACCCTAGAATAAATCCAATTAGAAAAGTAGCCCCATAATAAATAATAATAGAAAGAGCATACTCAGTTCTTCTAATTCTTCCTTTGTATGAAAAAGTATTTTTAAACATTTGTTTTTTTTACAAGATAGGGAATATTATAATGAGGATTTAAATTGGTCAAGAAATCTAACATCATTTTCACTTAATAGTCTTATATCATCAATTTGATGTAACAAAAGTGCAATTCTATCTATTCCCAAACCAAATGCAAATCCAGAATATTCATCGGAATCAATATTACAGTTTTCTAAAACATTTGGATCAACCATACCACACCCCATAATCTCTAACCACCCAGTTCCTTTAGTCATTTTATAGTCAGTTTCATTATTTAATCCCCAATACACATCAACTTCAGCACTAGGCTCAGTAAAAGGGAAATATGAGGGCCTTAATCTAATTTTTGACTTACCAAATAATTGAGTCGTAAAATATTCTAAAGTTTGCTTTAAATCTGCAAAACTTATGTCTTTATCGATACAAAGACCTTCAATCTGATGGAAAAAACAATGTGAACGAGCAGATATTGCTTCATTTCTATAAACCCTTCCAGGAGAAATTGTTCTTATTGGAGGTTTATTATTTTCCATGAATCTAACCTGAACAGAACTTGTGTGGGTTCTTAAAAGAAAATCAGGATTTTTTTCGATAAAAAATGTGTCTTGCATATCCCTTGCAGGATGATGTTCAGGCAAATTTAATGCACTAAAGTTATGCCAATCATCCTCTATTTCTGGGCCTTCACTAATTGTAAATCCAATATTTGAAAAAATGTCAACTATTCTATTTTTTACAATTGATATGGGATGGCGAGACCCTAATTCAATTGGTTCTCCCGTTCTAGAAATATCATTAATTGTTGTTTTGGTAGAACCAGGAGAAATTTGAGTTTTTAAAGCATCTAACTTAGATTGTGCTGTGTTTTTTAATTGATTTAAAAGTTGCCCAACATTTTTCTTTTTGTCATTATCTAATGACTTGAATTCAACAAAGTATGAATTAAGTAATCCTTTTTTACCTAAATATTTAATTCTGAAGTCTTCAATTTCAACACTTGAAGTTGAATTAAAATCAATGATTTCTTTTATATCTTGTTTGATTCTATCTTCCATAATAAACTAATACTCAAATTTATAAAAACTTAATGAATATAATTTGATTTATCAAAATAGTTAATGATAGCCTTTTTTATAAGAATTGTTTGCTCTCCAGGTTTTAGATTTGGTAATTTTTTGATTAATTTATAATGGGGCCATCCTTCATCATCAACAAAATCTAATTTATAGTAACCATAAACGCTCAATAATTTGCAAATAGCTATATGTATAATCTCGAGTTTTTTTTGTTTGCTGAATTTTTTTTGAAATTGACCTAATTCTTGAAGGCCTATCAAAAATATAATTGCATCGAAATCAACAATCTCATCATCTAATAAATCTTCAGATATTTTTTTTTTTAATTTTTCCCACTTTATTTTTAACTCAGTTTTCAATGATTAACTTTGTTTGGATTATTCATTACTAATATAAAAAAGTTAATATTTATTAAATTAACATACGATATAAATAATTTACATGGGTTATCTTGATATTTTTCTTCTTTTATTTTTAGGATGGGGGGCTTATAGTGGGTTTTCAAAAGGTCTTGTAAAAGAACTTTCTTCAATTTTGGGAATATTATTCGGTATTTTTTTAGCCAAAAATTATTATTCATTTCTTGACAAAAAACTATATAAATTATTTGAAACAGAAGCAGATTTTATATCGTTAATTTCAGCCAGCATAATATTTTTATTAACGATAATGATATTTAAAATTGTTGCAAATTTTGTAACGAAATTTTTAAAATTAATAGCGCTTGGATTACTCAATAAAATTATAGGAGCTTTATTTGGAGTTCTTAAATCAACTCTAATATTATCCTTAATAATTTTTATTTTTTCTAAAATAAATAATGTTACAAATATTATTGACCGTGCAAAACTTCAAGAATCGATAGTTTACACGGAAATCGAAAGAATTAATAAAATTATTATTGAGAATAACTACGATGCAAAAGGCAATGAAGAATGATGAAGATCTATAACTAGATTATTATTTGAAAATTTATATCCAAAAGTATATTCAACTTTAACAGTATTACCGTTAGAGTCAGTAAAGAAATAATTACCCATTGCAATAGCTCTTTTTTCCTCTATTATAAAACCAGAATTTGAAAATTCAACTTTAATCCATGGTTTCATTGCGAAACCATCATCTTCCTTACAATAAGAATTTTCTCCTCCTATAAAATAGGAAAAAGCCATATCAAATTCAGTCCTAAATTGCTCTTTAGAAGCTTTTGTAGGTTTAAATAAAACTTTACCGTTTTTAAAGTCATACATAGTATTTAAAAAAGAGGTTGTGAAATCAATGCAGTCCGATTTATTGTCCATTAAAGACCCCATTTTGACTATTCCATCACCCCATTTTTTTTGAGCTTCAATGATTTTGTTTTTTGTTATCATATTGTTTTAATTTCATTTTTATTTATCCACCCCTCTTGGCCATTAACCAATTTAATTTTAATCCATTGATTATTAAAATTATCAATTATTTTAACTTTTGTTCCTTGATGCAAAGTAAGTAAATTATCACTTCTATCATTTGGTTCCGCTTTAATTTCAATCTTTGCAGAAAAAATGATTGCATATTCTTCTAAATAATTTTTTTCATAAGATTTTAAAGCTGTTTGCGACGTGATAATGGTTGTGAAAAGGAAAACGAATAATGAGATAAAAGTAATTCTTTTAATTAAAGGTTTTGTTGAAAATAAATAAATCACAAAAAAGAATAAAAACCCAAAAGATAATAATATTGATAACGTACCCCAATTTGAATAAGTTAGTATTCCTGACAATTGACTTAATTTTAAATCCATTAAAGATTCTGGAACCTCAATGATATCATCCACTAAAGCATTATTAACCATTTCTAAATTATTTAAAACATCCTTATCAGAGTGGTTCAATTTTAAAGATTTTTCATAAAATAAAATAGAATTAGGAATGTCGTTTATTTTGTAATATGAGTTAGCTAAATTAAAATATAATTCAGGTGAATGGAATCCAGCATCAATAATTTCAAAATATTTTTCTATCGACTTCTCATATTTTGAATCATTATATAAATAATTTGCTTCTTGGAATTTATCGTTTAATGTTTGATTTATTTCCTGATTAAAACAATTTTGAGAAAACAACAAAATTGAAATTATAAATAAGTAAAAATATTTTGCTTTCATTTTTTAATTTTTTCTGCTTTTTCAATAAACAATTTTGCCTTTTCAAAATCATCACTCATTTCGTTAATATTTAAAGGAGTATATCTTGCCAATTGACAATTTTCAAAAACCTGGAACAATAGAATAATCGCATTTTTATTAATTCCCAAAGTTTCTAATTTCTTTTTTATTTCTTCGTTTTTGAAATCCGAATTTTTGATATTCAATTTAGACTTTAAGTAGGTTGATAATGCTCTGTCAATAGATTCATAAAACTTCTCTTTATCTCCAATAAACTGCCTTGAATCATCTAAAAGTTTATAAGAAAGCTTCCTTGATAATTCAATTTGGTCTATTTTTCTAAATTTATAATTGTGAAAAATCTTACTTATCAGAAGAATTATAATACATAATACAAAAGGTATAATTAATAAAACCCAATATTTTTTAGAATTTAAAAATATATAATTATCAATTTCTGAGAAAACTGTTTTGGTTTTAAATGATGAAAATTGATTTTTAGTTAATTGAATTTTATTGACATTATTATTATTTTCATTATTGCTTTCATCATTATCTCGCTCATTAAAATTTCCCTCAACATCAATATAAATAGGGTCAGAATAAATGGTTTTATATTCTGCTAATTCGGGGTTAAAAAAAGAAAATTTGGTCTCCGGAACTATATATTTTCCAGGTCGATTGGGAACCACAGTATACTCATTGTTGACCTTACCTCTTATTCCAGTTACTCTTACCGAAATATCAGAAATTTTTTCTGGTTCATATACCTCTAAAGAATTAGGCAAGGCTATTTTTGGATCATCATATAAATTGAAATTTCCTCTTCCAGAGACAATTACATTCAGCTGAAATGCTTCGTCTATAATTAATTTATTTTTATTAGATTTTATCTCAAAATTAAAATCGCCAACTGCACCTGAAAAATCCTTAGGTTTACCGTCTATTGGTAAAGGTCTTACATTTATCAATGAACTTCCCGCCGAAACAGTTTTACTTACACTTGACGATATAAGATTACCAAAAAAATCCCTTCTATTTGAAGGAACTTGTACTGACACATCTAAGGTTAGAGGTTCAATTTTTAGTTTTCCTGTCTTTTGAGGATATAATAACGTTTTTCTTAAAACAACATACCTATATGGCTCTCCTTTATAAGTTCCATTTTGAACATTAAGGGATGTAATATCTATATTATTACTCCAAAAATCTGCATATCTAGGAGCTTCTAGCTCTCTCCAATTATCAACCCCAGTATCAGATGAAACATATAATTTATAGGTTACAGAAATTGCCTCATTTAAAAAGGGGTTTTTATTAGATAATTCTGCAACGAGATGAATGTTTTTATCAGCTAAATAATTTGGGTCATTTGGATTTGTTGGTTTGTCTACAGCTGAGGTTACAGTAACTTTTACAGGGAGTGTTTTATAAATATCGCCATCTACTTCAATAGATGCTTGTCCAATTTGAAATACTCCTTTTTTTATAGGTGATAGAAAATAAGCATATGTTTTGGAAAATGATCTTTTACCGTTAACCCAAGAATTTCTTATTGATTGGCTAGGACCTCCAACAATTCTGAAATTTTCAAATTTAGGAGGAATAAAATTATCTCCGTCTTTATCAACAGAAAATTCAATTTTTACTCTTTCATTTAATCCAAGAGTACTTTTGCTTAGCTCGGCATTAAAATTCACTTGTGAATAGGCCGAAAAGCTTAAGAGAAAAAGTATGATATGTATTAAATTAATCTTTTTCATTACCAGTCTTTTTCAGAAACAACTTTCATACCTTTTTGTTTCTTATCATTAACTTTTGCTTGAACCTTCTTCTCGGCATTTTCCATTGCCTTCAATAAATTATTTATCTGTTGAGGTGAAAGTTTTGATTGTTGGTTATCATTTTGCTTCTTGTTATTCTCTTTATCCTTGTTCTCTTTATCCTTGTTCTCATCGTCCTTGTTCTCATCGTCCTTGTTCTCTTCATCCTTGTTCTCGTCATCCTTGTTCTTGTCATCCTTGTTCTTGTCATCCTTGTTCTCGTCATCCTTGTTCTCGTCATCCTTGTTCTCATCATCCTTGTTCTCGTCGTCCTTATTTTGCTGTTCTTCTTCACACTTTTTTGCTAAAGCTAAATTATAACGAGTTTCATCATCCTCAGGATTATTTCTCAAAGCATTTTTAAATGCCATAACTGCTTCTGAACACATGTTCTTTTTCATCAAGGAATTTCCTAAATTATGGTATGCGCTATGTTTTTCTAATTTATTTTTTGCAAGCTTTGTTGCTTCTAATTGTCTAGAAATTGCCTCATCATATAATTCTTCATTATAATATTTATTTGATAAATTGTATGTTGCTCGTAAATCTTGAAGTGAATCATCAATAGCGGTTCTGTAATTTTTTTCAGCTTGCTCAAAATTATTTTTAGAAAACTTATTTCCCTTATTGTAAAATTTTGCATAATTTTCTGATTGAGCATATGTGTTTACACAACCAAATAGTAAAATAAAAAAAAGAAAAAATACATTATTTTTCATTGAATAAATTTAAGTTTTTTAACCAAATTGTTTTACCGTCCCTCATAAAAATATCAATAAAAATAAACACAAAACCTATTAAAATAAACCATTGAAATTGATCTTCAAATTCAGAAAACTTTTGAGTATCAAATTCCTTTTTCTCAGTATTATCTAATATTTCAATTACCTTCTCTATAACTTCTTCCGTTACTGTTCCATTTATATATTTGCCATTGGTTTTTTCAGAGATATTTTTAAGATAATTTTTATTAAGTTTAGTTATGACTACCTCATTATTTACATCTTTTTTATAACTCATCACAATCCCGTTTTTCTTTATTGGAATTGGTGAACCCTTCTCTGTTCCAACCCCAATTGAATAAATTGTAATGTTATTTTTTGCGGCTAACTCTGCCATATCATAAGAAACATCGTTATGATCTTCACCATCCGAAACAATAAATAATAAGCGTTCAGTTGATTCATCCTGGTCAAAATATGTTGATGATAGTCTTATTGCTTCGTCAATTGCAGTTCCTTGTGAAGATAGCATATCAGTATTCATATTTTGAAGAAACATTTTGGCGGAAGAATAATCTGTAGTTAAAGGTAATTGAGGAAAAGCTTTTCCCGCATACGCTACAATACCTACTCTATCACCTACTAAATTATTAATTACCTGGCCTACTAATTGTTTCGACTTTTCCATTCTACTTGGGCTAATATCTTCTGCTAACATACTTTTAGAAACATCTACTGCAAAAACTATATCAACTCCTAGTCTTTGAAAAGTTTCAATCTTTGTGCCAATTTTAGGGTTAATCAAAGCAATAATAAACATTGAAATTCCAATCAAAACAATAATACTTTTCAAGACCGGTTTTATGCTTGAAATATTTGGACTTAATCTATCTAAATTAGATTTTAAAAAAAATAAATTTTGTGTTTTGGATTTCCAAGAACGATCAATTATAAATAAAATACTGATTATTACTATCAATAAAAACATCCATGACCACGATATGTTCTCTAATTCATACATTATATAAAACTTCTTAAAATTGTGAACTTCATAACCAATTCAAATACAATTAACAAAATAGCAGGCACAAGAAAATATCTAAATTTCTCATCAACCGAGTAATATTTAAATTCTTCAATTTCAGTCCTTTCTAACTTATTAATATCTGAATATATTTCTTCTAATCTATTATTGTCTGTTGCTCTAAAATACTTACCTCCAGTCATTTCAGAAATTTGTGTAAGTAATTTTTCATCGATTTCAACCTGCACATTTGCATAATTAAACTTTCCTCGCACATCGATACCCACAGGTGATAATGCAAGTCCATTGGTTCCTAGTCCAATTGAATAAATTTTAATTTGAAATTCCTTAGCTAGTTCTGCAGCTGTAATTGGATCAATAAAACCAGCATTATTAACTCCATCAGTTAAAAGAATAATAACCTTACTTTTTGCTTTACTATCTTTTATCCTGTTCACGGATGTAGCTAACCCCATTCCAATTGCAGTTCCACCCTCAATAATATTATTATATTTAATTTCCCTCAAGGATTGTAAAATTATACTCTTATCTGTAGTCAATGGAGTTTTTGTATAACTTTCTCCAGCATATTCTACTAGTCCAATTCTATCTGAAACTCTATTTTTTATAAACTCATCTGCTACGTTTTTTAAAGCATCTAATCTGTTTGGCTTAAGGTCTTTTGCTAACATACTTGCCGAAACATCGATAGCCATAATAATATCAATTCCACTATTTGTTTTAACCCTTGTTGATGTGTCTATAACTTGAGGTCTAGCCAGAGCAATAATTATTAATACCAGTGACACCAACCTTATGATTTTTAACGATGATTTTAATATTGAATAAAAGTTGTTTAGCCCTTCAAATGCATTAGTGTTAGAAAATCTGATTGAATTATTTATTTTGTTTTTATTGAAATAGTTCCATAAAATAACTATTGGAATCAAGGCCAACAAGAAAAAATACTCAGGATTTAAAAATTCTAAATTCATTTTTTTTCTTCTTTTAATACATCGATTGAACTTAAAATGCGGTTACCTATTTTATCAAGATATCTAACTTCATGCTGTAATAAAACTATTGTCTTAAATCCTGTTTCGGTTAAAAAACCTATAACACTGTATTTCCCAGGAATAAAATTATTTTTACTGACTCTATAATCTGATGAACCTGAAATAATTAATCCTTTTGCTTTATTATTTGTTTCAAATTCATCAAATGCTAAAAGTATATTTTGTAACCCTTTTTCCTCCAAATCATCCAATTTAGATTCTAAAACAAACTGAAAATTTTCTGGATTAATTTTAGTCTTTGAACTATAGTTAGAGACAAAGAGTTCTAATGACATTTCTGAATTAGAAAAATAAAATTGGGAGTCTAAGTTAAAATCATCAAATAAAAATTTATAATTTTCATTTTTTCTAGTTAGCGCTTCTGGAGTTTGCAGGAAAATACCAGGTGAGCCATACTCCGAATTTATCCAAGGTTTTTCTAATAGTCTAACATTTTCGTTAAATGTAATTCTATCAAATGTATATTGAAAACCATTAAGAAATCCTGATAAAACAAATATTGTAAATAATAACAAAGTAAGAGAAAATGAAACAATCCTCAGTCTCTTGTTTCTTAGCCTATTTATTACCTCTTTTTGATAATTTAAATCTTTTAACTTTTGCTCTTCAGATGGCTCAGGAATTAATCTTGAAAAAATATTTATTTCTTCACTAATTACCTTTAAATCTTGTTCTATAATATGTTTTTCAGGTAAAAATTTTGCGAATTTCACTAGATCTGCTCTATTAAAAATTTCTTTAATTCTATTAATTGAATTTTTTGAAATAGAAACCTGCTTTAATTCCCTTAAGTTATTTAATCCTGTTATCAATTCATTAGTTGTACTTTCTAAAGCTCTATCATATACCCCTTTTTCAAAAAAACTTCTTAAGGAAAAAGTTAATTGAGAATAAAAAAACTTAATTTCATGATTTGAATTTATCTTCATTTTTGCTAAGTCATTCATTCTATTTCTAACCAATTCTAAAGGACTTAAAGATGGGGTAATGTTTAATAAAGGATTAAAAAAATTGAAAATTTGCTTTCTAAAGTAAACAATAACTAAAATTAGAAATATAGCTATTAGTATTATTTGATAATTATTTTTTAATCGAAGCTTAAATAATTCTAGGCTTGAAAACTTGCCATAAGATGGTTTTATTTCATACAAACCCTGTTTGGTTGTATCAACCTCAACCATATTGACTTTAATTTTTTTTGAATCAGTAGAAAAAAACTTATCTCCAATTTGAACTTTTATTTTTGGTATAATAAATTCTCCTTCGTCAAATGATGTAATCCCATATTTTTTTGAAAATATAAATCCTTCATTATTTTCAAGTGTATCAACTTTAGTTTCAGAAATTAATTCAAAAGGAACAAATGATGTTGAGTCAGGAAAGACAATACTTTGTTTTTCATCCAGATTGATATCAATTTTATATAAAAGCTCGTTACCAATTAATATAGAATCAGATTCAACAGCTGCGCTAAGTTTTTGTGATTGAATTGATTGGTTTAGAAAAAACGCAAAAGCAAGAAAATATATATTGATTAAAGTTTTCATCTGCTTTTAAAATATTTAAGTAATTTTTTTTGATAGTTATCATTTGTATTACATTCAATGATTCCAGAACCAGATTTCTTGAAATAGTCAATAAATTCATTTCTTTTGTTTTGATAATATTCTGAATATTGTTTTCTAACAGAATTTGAGCTTGTATTGACCGTTAGTCTTTTTCCTGTTTCATTATCATTGATATCAATTAATCCTAAATTCGGGATAACCTCTTCAGTTTTATCAAAAATTCTAATTCCCGTTACATCATGTTTTGAAGAGAATATTTTTAACGAATTTGAATAATCTTCAGAAATAAAATCAGAAATTACAAATGCAATGGATCTATTTTTTAAAATATTTGAGATAAACTTTAAAGGAATATTAATATCTGTTCTTTTACTCTTAGATTTAAATTCTAACAACTCTCTTATTATTCTAAGTACATGAGATTTTCCCTTTTTTGGTGGAATATATAATTCAACAACATCTGAAAATAAAACCAACCCAACTTTATCATTATTTTTTGTCGCTGAAAACGCTAAAGTAGCTGCCAATTCTGTTACATACTCATTTTTAAACATAGAATTGGAACCAAAAAAATTAGATCCAGAAATGTCAATAATTAACATCATGGTTAACTCTCTCTCCTCTTCAAAAACTTTAATAAATGTATCGTTATATCTGGCAGTGACATTCCAATCAATAGCCCTTACATCATCTCCAAATTGATATTGCCTAACCTCACTGAATGCCATACCTCTTCCTTTGAACGTAGATTGATATTCGCCACCAAAGATATGATCAGATAATCTCTTGGTTTTGATTTCTATTTTTCTGACTTTTTTTAAGAGATCTTTTGTATCCATTTATAAGATTTATGGAACTGCTATTTCATTTACAATTTTAGTTATGATATCAACCGATGACATGTTTTCAGCTTCAGCTTCATAAGAAATTCCTATTCTGTGTTGTAAAACATCAAATACAACAGCACGGACATCATCAGGTATAACAAAACCTCTTCTATTGATAAAAGCATAACATTTTGCCGCCAAAGCAAGATTGATACTCCCTCTAGGTGATGCTCCAAAAGATATTAATGGTTTTAAACTTGATAAATTATATTTTTCAGCATATCTGGTTGCAAATATTATATCAAGAATATAGGATTCAATTTTTTCATCCATGTAAACTTCCCTAACCAGCTTCTGTGCAGTAGAAATCTTTTTGAGAGTGACAACTGGCTTAACCTTATTCGTTGAGTTGTCTAGATTAGCTCTCATTATTAGTTTTTCATCATCGATTTCTGGATATGAAATAACCGTCTTTAACATAAATCTATCTACCTGAGCTTCCGGAAGGGGATAAGTTCCTTCTTGGTCAATAGGATTTTGAGTAGCCATTACCAAAAAGGGCTCTTCAAGTTTAAAGGTTTCTTCTCCAATAGTAACCTGCTTTTCCTGCATGGCTTCTAAAAGAGCAGATTGTACCTTGGCTGGTGCTCTGTTTATTTCGTCTGCAAGAACAAAATTTGCAAATACAGGTCCTTTCTTCACAGTAAATTTGGACTGCTTAACATTGTATAACTGAGTTCCTACAACATCTGCAGGTAATAAATCGGGTGTGAATTGAATTCTACTAAAACTTCCACTAATTGCTTTTGATAAAGTATTAATAGCTAGTGTTTTAGCTAATCCCGGGACACCTTCCAATAAAATGTGACCTTTTGCTAATAAGCCAATTAATAATTTGTCGATCATGTTTTTTTGACCAACTATTACCTTATTCATTTCTGTTCTTAAGAGATCTATAAAAGCACTTTCTTTTTCTATTTTTTCATTAATTTTCTTAATATCAACTTTGTTTTCCATAACTAAAATTTATTATAACTTTAAAATTGAATATGCAAAATGATAAATCATCGCATATATCTCTGTTAAGATTAGGTTAAAAAATGGCACTTTTAACCAAATATTAACATTTTATATAATTTAAAACTATAAGACTTGAAAACAATACTTATAACAGGAGCAACAAGCGGAATTGGATTGGCGGCTGCTAAAAAGTTAGCAAACGATAAAAATCAACTTATTTTATGCGGTAGAAGACAACAAAAATTAGATGAAATTTCAAAAGAGCTTTCAGCAATTACTAATGTATTATCACTTTGCTTCGATGTTTCAGATAAAAATGAAGTAAATAAAATTTTAGAAAATCTTACTGCTGAATTTAGTTCTATTGATATTCTTATCAACAATGCTGGAAATGCACATGGACTCGATACAATTCAAGAGGGTTCACTTGATGATTGGGATAATATGATTGATAGTAATGTGAAAGGTTTGCTTTATGTATCTCGTGTTATCATGCCAAAAATGATTGAAAAAGAAAGTGGACATATAATTAACATTGGCTCTCTTGCGGGTAGAGAAGTTTATGAAAAGGGTAATATTTACTGCGCAACAAAACATGCAGTGAATGCTATTTCAAAAGCTATGAGAATTGACCTAAATAAAACAGGAATTAAAGTATCCGAAATTAATCCAGGACTTGTAGAAACAGACTTTTCCAACGTTCGCTTTAAAGGAGATAATAATAGAGCTGAAAAGGTTTATCAAGGATATAAGGCGCTACAAGCAGATGATATTGCTGATATTATAGAATTCGTTATTAATAGACCAAGCCATGTCAATATTGCAGATATTTTAGTGCTTCCTCAAGCGCAAGCAACAAGCTCAATTATAGATAAGAAATAAAATTTGACAAAATTTTATAATGTAACCTTTGCGTAACATAAAATAAAATGTTACGTTTGCGTTACATTAATTAAAAAACTAAAATTATGGGAGATTTAATACCAATATTAGGAATACTAACAGGGATAATTGTCCCAATAGCTGTATTTCTTTGGCTATATCATGACGCAAAACATAAGAGACAAACTGTGCTAGAGATTGCTAAACACATAGATGATCCAGAAAAATTAGATGAGCTTTTGCATATTTTTGATGAAAGGAAAGATAAGCCAATAGATTATCGCAGAAATGGAGTTATAACAATATTTGTTGGTATTGGTCTCTATTTTTTTGGCTATATAGCTATTGGATTTATATTAAAAGGTGTTGGAGCTTTGGTAGGAGCAATAGGTCTAGGCACTTTGATTGCAGGATACCTTTATCCAAACACTAGTGAAGAACTAACTAATGCCGTTGATGAATTTGAAAAGAAATAGTTTTGGGCAGAAATCACAAAAATCTTTTAAATAATCTTCAAGAAATTCGAAAATCTGCAGGGTTAACTCAGCAA
>CABXBH010000011.1 GCA_902510415.1 uncultured Bacteroidota bacterium
CTATTTGTAAAATCTTTTTAACTACTTGTTAACAGAAAATTTAATGTGTCTATATCGTCAGCATATTGATTTAAATTTGGGTTTTGAGATTCCCCTAAATTTATTGAATTACAAATATTTGCTCGACTTACAACACATTGAATTCTATGAGAATTAGTTTTAATTAAATTTTCGACATCGTCTATATTTTGATAATAATCAAAATAAATAACAGAAATTGGAGGAGCGTATAGTTTAGATTCACTAAGAATAAAAAAACCTCCGTCAACAAAAGCTTCATTATTCATTATTTTTATTGTTTTTTGATAATTATAATTATTTGAGTACCTATGATGGTTTATTAAATCTTTATATTTTGCAAAACTTTTTGTTAGTAAGCTTAAATCAAAACTAACAGGAATAAATATTTTTGAAACATTTCTACAACCTAAGCCAAAATAGATGAAAATATCGTCTGAGAGTTTTGATAATTCATCATCGGTTTCTTTTCCGCTTAAAACAGCTATGGAAGTTCTGTTTTTTCTTAATAATGATTCTTTTTCTCTAAAATAATACTCAAAATATTTAAAAGTGTTATTTGATCCAGTAGCAATAACTTTGTCAAAATCAATTAATTTTCCATCGTTTATGTATGCTTTATTTTTTGTTTCTGAGAAATTATTATGCAGATAGTTAATAAAAAAATTGATTAATATTTTATCATCATTCGAAGGTTTAACAACAGCAATATTACCTGAAATTATCACAGAAATTAAATCATGAAAACCAGCTAGTGGAAAATTACCTGCCATTATGATTGCTACTTTAGAAACTGTTGATATTCCCTTATAGTTAGATATCCATTTTTCTAAATTGCTTGTCTCTAATTTTTCTTTCCAATAATGTAACGAGTTTAGGATATTCTCTTTTGTAAACCAAGGGTTGTGTTTTTCAGCTTCAATTACAGCTTCATTTAATTTTTTAGTTGATTGATTACTTCTATTCGATAAATATGATTCGAGAAGACTTCCAATATTTGATAAATAACTAATTCTGAGCTCTAATTCTGTATTTATACTTTTGTTTTTAATGATATTGGCGTTAATTTTGCTGTAAATCTAAGTAATATTCTAAATATTATGGCAATTATTATTACAGACGAATGTATTAATTGTGGAGCCTGTGAGCCGGAGTGTCCCAATACTGCAATATATGAAGCAGCTGTCAATTGGAAGTATTCTGATGGAACCAGTCTTTCAGGCGAAGTTAATCTTCTTGACGGTAAAATAGTTAATGCCGAATTACCACAAAGAGCTGTAAACGATGAGGTATACTATATTGTACCTGACAAATGTACTGAATGTAAAGGCTTTCATGAAGAACCTCAATGCGCTGCTGTGTGTCCAGTCGATTGTTGTGTGCCTGATTTAAATAATATAGAATCTGAATCTCATTTACTAGATAAACAAAATTTAATGCATAATTAATATGAAAGCTGGAATTGTAGGGTTGCCAAATGTAGGTAAATCAACCTTGTTTAATTGTTTGTCAAATACAAAAGCTCAAAGTGCTAATTTCCCTTTTTGCACCATCGAACCTAATCATAGTATTATTAATGTTCCAGACGAAAGATTAGCTGCGCTCGAGAAAATTGTAAACCCAGAAAGGGTAATACCTGCTACTGTTGAAATTGTTGATATTGCCGGGTTGGTTAAAGGTGCTAGCAAAGGTGAGGGGTTAGGTAATAAATTTTTAGCCAATATTAGAGAAACTGATGCTATTATACATGTTCTCAGATGTTTTGACAACGATAATATTACTCATGTTGATGGTTCCGTTAACCCGCTAAGAGATAAAGAAATAATAGATATTGAATTACAATTAAAAGATCTTGAAAGCATAAATAATAGATTAGATAAAGTTAATAGAACTGCAAAGTCAGGAGACAAAGACGCTATCCAAGAAAAACATATTTTAGAAAAAGCTGTTAATTTACTAGAATCATCTAATAATATAAGGTCAATAGAAATTGATAATGAAGAAAAGATTAAATATTTAAAACCATTACAGTTAATCACTGATAAACCTGTACTCTATGTATGTAATGTAGATGAGGAAAGTGTATCTACTACAAACGATTATGTTGAATCAGTAAGAAGCTTAATAGCTAAAGAAGACGCAGATTTAATAATTTTAGCTGCGGGTATTGAATCAGAAATCAATGAACTAGAAAATTATGATGAAAGACGAATGTTTTTAGATGATTTAGGTTTAGATCAGCCAGGTTCCTCAAAATTAATTAATGCAACATACGACTTATTAAACTTACACACTTATTTTACAGCTGGTCCTAAAGAAGTTAGAGCATGGACAATACCAAAAATGTCCACTGCTCCTCAGGCTGCAGGTGTGATACATACAGACTTTGAAAAAGGATTTATTAAGGCTGAGGTTATTTCATATGATGACTTTATTGAGTATAAATCTGAAAATAAAGTTAAAGAGGCTGGAAAAATGAGTGTTGAAGGTAAAGCATATGTTGTTAAGAACGGTGATGTTATCCATTTTTTATTTAATGTTTAATCTATCTGTAGATATCTTGATATTTTGTTAATTACTTTGTTAAAACTGCATTAATTTTCTATTACTGATACATTATATTAGCATACTTATTAAGTATGTCTACAAACAATCAATATACAGAAGAAAACATTAGATCATTAGACTGGAAGGAGCATATTCGTATGCGTCCTGGCATGTATATTGGTAAATTAGGTGATGGTTCATCACCTGACGACGGTATTTACATATTATTAAAAGAGGTTTTAGATAATTCAATTGATGAGTTTGTTATGGGGGCTGGTAAAACTATTGAAGTTTCTGTTCAGACCTCTAAGGTAACTGTTAGAGACTATGGTCGAGGTATACCTTTAGGTAAGTTAGTTGATGTTGTTTCAAAAATGAATACAGGAGGTAAGTATGATACAAGAGCATTTAAAAAAGCTGTTGGACTGAATGGTGTTGGAACAAAAGCAGTAAACGCTCTTTCAGACTATTTTAGAGTTGAATCAAATAGAGATGGCAAAACTGCATCTGCTGAATTTAATAGAGGTGAATTGAATATTGAAATTCAACCTGAAGATAGTGGTAGAAGAAGAGGAACCAAAGTTGTTTTTGTCCCTGACGAATCAATTTTTAAAAATTTTAAATTCAGAAACGAGTATATAGCTAGAATGCTTAAAAACTACGCCTATCTTAATCCTGGGTTAACAATAATTTTTAACAATGAAAAATTTCAAAGTAAAGATGGTTTAAAAGATTTACTTGAAGAAAGAATTAAAGATACTCAAATAAGTTACCCAATAATTCATTTAAAAGGTAATGATATAGAGATTGCTATTACTCACAGTAAGACACAGTATAGTGAAGAGTATCATTCATTTGTGAATGGACAAAATACAACTCAAGGTGGTACTCATCTTAGCTCATTTAGAGAGGCTTTAGTTAAAACTATCAGGGAGTTTTATGGTAAAAGTTTTGATGCTTCTGATATAAGAAAATCTATTGTATCGGCTATATCAATCAAGGTTATGGAGCCCGTTTTTGAAAGTCAAACAAAAACTAAGCTTGGTTCAGCTGAAATGGGTGGTGATTTGCCTTCAGTTCGGGTTTATATAAATGATTTTTTAAAGAACAAATTAGATAATTATCTTCATAAAAACAGTGAAGTAGCGGATGCTTTAAATAAAAAAATATTACAAGCTGAAAAGGAAAGAAAAGAGCTTTCTGGTATTAGGAAACTTGCAAAGGAGAGAGCAAAGAAAGCTAGTTTGCATAACAAAAAACTAAGAGATTGTAGGGTTCATTTTGGAGATCTAAAGAATGAAAAAAGGTTAGAGACTACACTTTTTATAACAGAGGGTGATTCGGCATCTGGAAGTATAACTAAATCTAGAGATGTTAACACTCAGGCGGTTTTTAGTTTAAGAGGCAAACCTTTAAACTCATATGGAATGTCGAAAAAAATTGTTTATGAAAATGAAGAATTTAATTTACTTCAAGCCGCATTAAATATTGAAGATTCTATTGAAGATTTGAGATATAATAATATTGTTATTGCTACCGATGCAGATGTTGATGGTATGCATATTAGATTATTGCTAATTACATTTTTCTTACAATTTTTTCCAGAGCTTATAAGAAGTGGTCATTTATTCATTTTGCAAACTCCACTTTTTAGAGTTAGAAATAAAAAAGAAACCATTTACTGTTATTCTGATTCCGAAAGAATTAAAGCTATACAAAAACTTCAACCAAAGCCTGAAATTACAAGATTTAAGGGTTTAGGTGAAATTTCACCTGATGAATTTGGTCATTTTATTGGAGATAATATAAAATTAGATCCTGTGATGCTAGACGAAGATAAAAGTATTGAAGATCTCTTAAGTTTTTATATGGGTAAAAACACCCCTGACAGACAATCTTTTATAATTGATAATCTTAAAGTTGAACTTGATATTGTTGACTAAATGCAAGAAGATAATATAAATAATGAAAATTTAAATCAAGCTGATTCTATTACTCGTGTTACGGGAATGTATAAGGATTGGTTTTTAGATTATGCTTCTTATGTTATTTTAGAAAGAGCAGTACCGTCTGTAGAAGATGGTTTTAAACCAGTTCAAAGAAGAATAATGCAATCAATGAAAGATCTTGATGATGGAAGATATAACAAGGTTGCTAATATTGTGGGGCATACTATGCAATATCACCCTCATGGTGATGCGAGTATTGCAGATGCTATGGTTCAAATCGGTCAAAAAGATTTACTTATAGACGCTCAGGGTAACTGGGGTAATATACTAACTGGGGATAGAGCAGCAGCTTCTAGATATATAGAGGCTCGCCTCTCTAAGTTTGCATTAGATGTAGTTTTCAATCCCAAAGTTACAAATTGGCAATCTTCATATGATGGGCGTAGAAAAGAACCTATTAATTTACCTGTTAAATTCCCTTTATTATTAGCTCAAGGTGCTGAGGGTATTGCTGTTGGTTTATCTACAAAAATTTTATCTCACAATTTTATTGAATTGATAGATGCATCGATTAAATATCTTAAAAATAAAAGATTCACTTTATATCCTGATTTTATTACAGGAGGAATTGCTGATTTTACTAATTATAATGATGGTAAAAGAGGGGGTAAGGTTAGAGTCAGGGCTAAAATTAATATAGTTGATAAATCTACATTGTTAATTTCAGAGCTTCCATACAGTACCACTACTACTTCTTTAATTGATTCAATTATTAAGGCAAACGATAAAGGAAAAATTAAAATTAAAAAGATTGACGACAATACATCGTCCAAGGTTGAGGTTTTAATATACCTTCCTTCAGGGATATCACCTGATAAGACAATAGATGCTTTATATGCTTTTACAAATTGCGAAGTTTCAATTTCTCCTCTTTCTTGTGTAATTGAAGATAATAAGCCTTGTTTTATAGGTGTGTCAGAAATTTTAACTAAATCAACAGATAATACAGTTAATTTATTAAAAAAGGAATTAGAAATACGTTTACAGGAATTAGAAGACCAGTGGCATAATTTTTCACTAGAAAGGATATTTATTGAAAATAAAATTTATCGTGATATTGAAAAAGAGGAAACTTGGGATGGTGTAATGACTGCAATTAAAGATGGGATTAAGCCTTATATTAAAATTCTTAAAAGAGCTGTTATAGATGAAGATATTGCAAAGCTGACCGAAATTAAAATTAAAAGAATATCAAAATTTGATATTGATAAGGCTAAAGAAAAAATAGAAAATCTTGAAAATCAAATAGATGAGGTAAAAGTTAATCTGAGTAATTTGATAGAATTTACTATTTCCTATTTCAATAGATTAAAAAAGGATTATGCTGTAGAAAAGAAGCGAAAAACAGAGATTAAAATTTTTGATGATGTCGATGTAAGAAAAGTTGTTATAAGAAACACAAAGCTTTATGTTAATAGAGAAGAAGGCTTTATAGGCACTTCCTTAAGAAGAGACGAGTATGTTTGTGATTGTAGTGATATTGACGATATAATTGTGTTTACAGAAAATTGTAATATGATGGTAACTAGAGTTGATTCTAAAACCTTTATCGGCAAAAATATTATTCATGTCGCTGTTTTTAAGAAAAAAGACCTGAGAACTATATATAATATGGTTTATAAGGATGGTGATAAGGGTTTTAATTATATAAAACGATTTGCCGTTTCAGGAGTTACTCGTGATAAAACTTATCATCTTTCATCTTCAAAGAAGCCTAGTATTGTTAAGTATTTTTCTGCAAATCCAAATGGTGAGGCTGAAAAGATAACGATTAATTTAAGGCATAACTCAAAACTTAAAAAATTAAGGTGGGATATAGAATTTTCTGAAGTTTTAATTAAGGGTAGAGGAACTAGAGGTAATATTTTAACTAAAAACACAATAAAAAGTGTTGAGCTTAAAGAAAAAGGTGTTTCAACCTTAAAACCTAGAAAAATATGGTTTGATGAAACAGTTCAAAGATTAAATGTTGATGGTAGAGGAGAGCTTTTAGGTGAATTTAGGGGTGAGGATAAAATTTTAATAGTTTCACAAAAAGGTCTCTTAAAAACAATACCCCCTGAATTAACGACTCATTTTAATGATGATATGATAGTTCTAGAAAAATGGGTGCCAAAGAAGCCTTTATCTGCAATATACTTTGATGGAAAGAAAGAAAAGTATTTTGCTAAACGATTTTTAATCGAAAATGAAAATAAAGAAGAATGCTTTATATCAACCAATAAGGGGTCTTTCTTAGAGCTTATTTCAACAGATTGGAAGCCAGTTTTCGAAATTATTTTTAATAAAGTAAGAAACAAAGATCAAAGACCTAATGAAAAAATTATTTTTGAAGATTTTATATCAGTAAAGGGTATTAAAGCCCAAGGTAATCAATTAACTTCTCATAAAGTTAAGCAAGTTAATTCTCTAGAATCAATACAATATTCACCAACTATAGATATAGCTGTAGATGAAATTGAAGTAGTTGATGACGCAGGTGTCGTAAATAAGGATGATGATTCTTCCACACAAACTCAAGCTACTCTGTTCTAATTGCTTGAGCTTTTAATTTTTTGTTTTCTCCTAAGTATGAATATTCATAGGTGTATGAGCTATCAGTTGTGCTAAGTATTTTTATTAGAATATTTTTTTTCTCTTTAATGCTATTAGGATTCAAAGGAGATAATATCATTTCACAATTGTTCACCCATCTAACTTTACTTGAGTCAATTTTATCTTCAAACTTTTCTACTTGAATATTTGAGTTATTTCTGGAAAATATGGTTTTATACTTAACCCCATTGACTTCAGTTTCAGAATAGAATTTACCTGAATGAAAATTGTCACAATTTCTTTCTGGTAGAGAGCAGCTAAAGCTTATTATGATTACAAATAGCAGTAGGGTAGAGTTAACTTTTTTTAAATGTACCATCTTTGTAAAATACGATAACTGATTCAATTTCATTGGTCTTCTTTTTTTTATTTGACCTTATTTGGCTTTTTTCACCTGATATTATCCAATTTAGATCCACTTCAGGGTATCTATCTTTGATTTTTAAGAAAAAATCCAGGCTGGGTTTATTTCTACCACTAAAAAAGTGTGCCAAACTAGATCTTTGAACACCAATTTCATTAGCAAATGATGATTTTGTTAATTTTTTAGATTTAATTAATTTTTCTATTCTACTTGTTATTGACATGTTTACAAATGTAAACAATTAATTAAATATAAATATCATATTATTTATCTTTTAATATAAATTAAAGCTTCACTAATAGTGTTGTAACTAATTGATAATTAATATTTTATGTAATTTATAATAATATAAATAAAATAAAAATGAAATGTTTTAAAAAAACATTAATTAATCCTCAGCTATATTCAAATATTTATATATAATTGTTAAAATTTTACCATTTATTTTATTAAAATATCAAAGATGTTGCTATATTTGCAATTATTTTTAATTAATCATTAATTATGGCAAAAATCAAGTTAGACGAGGTAGATCATCAAATCCTCGATATGTTAATCGAAAATACAAGAACACCTTTTACCGATATTGCGAAGAAATTACTTATTTCAGCCGGTACAGTACACGTTAGGGTAAAAAAAATGGAAGAATATGGTCTTATTAAGGGTTCCTCATTAATACTTGATTACGATAAACTTGGTTATACATTTATAGCCTACGTTGGGTTATATATTAGAGATACTTCCAAAATAAAGTTTATTATTCAAAGAATCAATGAGATTCCTAATGTAACAGTTGCTCACATTACTACTGGTAAATTTAATATCTTTTGTAAGATTAGAGCTAAGGGCACCACAAATGCTAAGAATATTATCTTCAGACTTGATGAGATAGACGGTGTTTACAGAACAGAATCAATGATTTCTTTAGAGGAAAGTATAAATGACAAGAAAAGGTTAATGCATTCTATATTTAAGGACTTGAATTAATCTTGATAAAACCTAAAAGCTTCCTTTATTTCTTCTATATTAACTTCATTATTTGTGGTTGGATCTCCTATATTTCTAATTAATACAAAGAGTGCGTTATCATTAATGTTTTTTTTATCATACTTGAGTAATTTTATTACCATTTCAATATCTGTTGCAGCAAAATCTATCTTTTTATAAAATTTCATTACAAAACTTTTAATTTGATTAACCTTATTGATATCAAATTTACATCTTAAGCAAGACAGATAACTCTCTAAAATTATCCCTACAGAAATTGCCTCACCATGTAGCAATTCTCTTTTGGTACCTAATAGATATGATTCTATAGCATGACCTAATGTATGACCATAATTTAAATATTTTCTTATATCCTTTTCAGTAGGGTCTTTTTCGATGATTTTAACCTTAGTTAGTATTGAATTATATATCATGTCTTTAGAAATATTTTTAAGTGATTTTATTTCTCTTATTGTATTCCAATGATTTGGCGAATCAATTAAGGCATGTTTTATCATTTCAGCAAATCCAGAAATAATTTGCTGATCGTTTAGTGTTTCTAAAAAAGAATCATCAATTAAAATAATTTTAGCAAATTCAAATTTTCCAATTATGTTCTTGAGATTTTTAAAGTCTATCCCTGTTTTTCCGCCAATGCTTGCATCAACCATTCCAAGTAGAGTAGTAGGTACATTTACAAAATCAATACCTCTCATAAAGGTTGATGAAATAAACCCACCAATATCTGTAACCATTCCTCCACCAAGATTAATAATCAAACTATTTCTTTTAAACCCATTTTGAATTAAAAAATCCCAAACTTTAATCGACTCATTAATATTTTTTGAACTTTCACCATGAGGAAGGGAATAATAAAAAGAATTAGAATCTATAATTTTATAAACTTTACTATTGATATTACAAATAGATTTTTTAAAAGATTTTAAGCAATATTTTTCCGTGTTTGCATCTGTTAAGAATAAAATATTTTGATAGTTTTTTTTTAAAATAAAATCTGCTAACTCTAAATATCCATTTTCGTTAAATAGGATAGAAAAATTTTCTTTAATTATCGGTCTCATGAAGTAAATATAACTTTATCAAAATAATCTAATAAATTTAATAAAGATATAATTCTAGTAAATTATATTTGAAAAAAAATTGTTTGGAATTTAATAATACTGAAATAGCATTTAACTACAAATCCAATTTTGAATTAAAAAGGGCTTATTATCTATTTAGACTTCTTTCATTAGGTTATTTATCAAAAATTGGTAGAAAGCTCTTAAAATCGCTTATAAACATTAATTTCCCCATCGATTCCTTAGTTTTTAAAACAATCTATCCGCAATTCTGTGGTGGAAGGGATATTATCGAATGTATAGATGTTATTGAAAATCTTAAAAACAACAATGTTTATTCTATTTTAGATTACTCTGCTGAAGGGTCTTTAACGGAAATTGATTTTGAAAGATCAATGAATAAATGTCTGCATATTCTTTGCGAGTGTAAATCTAATAGTTTATCCAAATTTATTGTCTTTAAACCATCAGCAGTGGGAAGATTTTCTTTATATGAGAAAGTTAGTTCAAAATTAAAATTATCACGTGACGAATCAGATGAATGGAACAGAATAGAGAAAAGGTTTGAAAAAATATGCAGTGAAGCATCAAAATTAAATATTATGGTTTTGGTAGATGCTGAGGAAAGTTGGATACAACCTGCGATAGATGAGCTTGTTATTAAAATGATGAAAAAATTTAATTCTAAAACCCCAGTTGTTTACAATACAATACAAGCCTACAGAAGAGACAGATATGATTATTTAGAAAAACTGCATAACGAACATTCTGGAAAAATAAAAATCGGTGTTAAATTGGTTCGAGGTGCATATATGGAAAAGGAGAGAAGGAGATCAAAAAAATTGAACTATCCTTCTCCAATATGTGATGATAAATCTCACACTGATAATGTTTTTAATAATTCCTTGAAATTAATTATTGAAAATATAAACGATTTTGGATTATTTATTGGTTCTCATAACGAAAAAAGCAATAAGCTTTCTGTAGAACTTTTAAATAAACACAACATAGTTTATAATGACGAGAGAGTGTGGTTTAGCCAATTATTTGGAATGAGTGATAATATAACTTTTTCTTTGGCTAAAAAAGGATATAATGTTGCTAAATATTTGCCATTTGGACCAATTAAAGAGGTTATGCCTTACTTGCTTCGAAGGCTAGATGAAAACTCTTCAATTTCTTCGCAATCAAACAGAGAACTTCAGTTAATTAAAAAAGAATTGATTAGAAGAGTCAAATAGATTATTGAATATTAATTATTTTATAATCAGAGATTATAGCTGAATTCTTACAATTTCTAACCAAAACCCAAATATCGTATTTTTCATCTTTATTATTAAAATGATATTCTTTGCAATCTTTAATTTTAGTATTGCTTTTTAAAAAATCAATATTGCCATCATATATAGATTTAATTAACAGTATTGAATCTTCTTCTCTTTTTAAATTTTCAAAATGAATATTTTTTTTTAACACATCTTTTTTTACCCTTGAGTTTGGTAAATAACTACACGATGTTCTTTTTCCACTTAGAAAAAACATTAAAAAAAGTAAACCAATGATAAATCCACCAGAAAAGTAAGTTAATCTATTTATAAAATTCATGATTTAATCTATGGTTTTAATTGTAATTTCTCTTTCCTCGATACTTTTTGATTCAATGTAAATATCAACATAACTACAAAAAATACGTTCTATTGCAACCTCTGGCCACTCGATAAAACATTTTTGCCCACTATCAAGATATTCGTCAAAACCTAAAATATCTAGTTCTTTTTTATCCTTAATTCTGTATAAATCAAAGTGATAAATCGATTCTTTATTCAATTCATATTCATTTACTATGGAAAAAGTTGGACTGGTTATATTTTCTTTTAAACCCATCTCATTTAGAATAGATTTTATTAAAGTTGTTTTACCAGTTCCTAAATCACCTCTTAGTAAAATTAACCTTGTATCAAATAACAAGTTTATTATCTGTTTGGATACTTTACCAATCTCTTTTAAATTATATGCGATTTTTTCAGACATTATTTAGGATTTAGAACAACAAAAGGTATAATTACTTCCTCCATTGAAACACCACCATGCTGATATGTGTTTTTAAAATAATTACTGTAGTAGTTATAGTTGTTAGGATAAACTAAATAAAAATCTTCTTTGGCAAATACATAAGAAGAATTTATTGAAGTTCTTGGCAATGATATATCATGAGGATTTTTATAAACTATGTTATCTTTTTCATTCATAGTTAGACTTTTGCCTGTTTTGTATCTCAAATTTTGACTAGTATTCCTATCGCCAATAATTTTTGTTGGATTTTTAACATTTATAGTTCCATGATCGGTAGTAATAATCAGTTTAAATCCTAAATCACTTGCATTTTTAATTATATCAAATAGGGGAGAGTTCATGAACCAACTTTTAGTTAAAGATCTATACGCCTTATCATTAGGAGCTAATTCTTTAATCATTTCCATTTCTGTTTTGGAATGTGAAAGCATATCAACAAAATTATAGACAACGGTAGTTAAATCGTTTTTTTTCATTTGTTTCAGACTATTAGCTACTTTAATTCCGTTTTTAAGATTGGTTATTTTGAAATACTCAAAATTTATTTCTCCTTTATTCAATCTATTAAGATTATATTTTAAAAGTTCTTTTTCAAATAAATTTTTCCCTCCATCATCATTATCATTTTTCCAATATTGAGAAAGTTCTTCATGTATTTTTTTTGGCATTATTCCAGCGAAAAGTGAATTTCTAGCGTACTGTGTTGTTGTCGGTAAAATACTATAGTATGGAAGCTCTGATTCTTTTGTATAATAATCTAAAATAGAAGGTTCTATAACTTTCCATTGGTCATATCTTAGATTATCAATTACTATTAAAAGCAATGGTTTTTTATCAAATTGTCTTATTAAATATTTTTCAAGAACATTGTGTGATAGAGTAGGACCGTCATTATTCTTAATCCAAGACTCGTAATTATTTTGAATAAATTTTGCAAATAGAGAATTGGCTTCAAATTTTTGATTGTTCAAAATTTCTATCATAGTTTCATCATCAATTTCAGATAATTTCACCTCCCAGTTAATTAATTCAAGATAGAAATCTGACCATTCACTCCATGTTTTGATATCCATCATCTTTAGAGATAGATTTCTAAATTCCTGTTGATACTCAGAAATATTAGAGTCTTTGATTAATTCTCTAACATTTAATGTTTTTTTTAGACTTAAAAGAATTTGATTCGGGTTTACGGGTTTAATTAAATAATCTGAAATTTCTTTCCCTATTGCTTCCTCCATAATGTTCTCTTCTTCACTCTTGGTAATCATAATCACCTTTAGATTTCTGTTAATTTTTTTTATTTGCTTAAGTGTTTCAATCCCATTCATTCCTGGCATGTTTTCATCTAACAATATTGCTTCATATCGAGTTTCTATTATTTTCTCTAGAGCATCTGAGCCATTTGTGCAAGTGTCAATACTATATCCTTTTTCACTTAAAAAAATTATATGAGAATTGAGTAATTCAATCTGGTCATCAATCCATAAAATTTTTGCTTGCATCATGTTTTAAAATTTACAAAAACTAAAGTTAAATCAATAATATCAAAGATTGAATTATTAACTAAATAAATTAACAAAGCTTTAAACCTTGTATTTACAGAAATTTCCTAATTTTGCGGCAATGAAATTAACTGTTGCTAATCTAGCAGAAATATTAAATGGTGAGGTTATCGGAAATAACGAGACTGTAGTCAATTCAATTTCCAAAATTGAGGAAGCGATAGAAGGTGATATAACTTTCTTATCTAATCCTAAATATGTTCCTTGGTTAAAAAAGACTAAAGCTTCTGCTGTAATTGTTAATAAAGACATAGGTTATGATGAAAGTATAAAAACTAATTTAATATTAGTAGATAATTCTTATTCAGCATTTAACCAGTTGCTTATTAAATTCTCAGAAAATAAAATCAAATATTTTGGCATTGAAGATTCGTCTTACATTAATAACACTACATTTTTAGGAGATAAAGTTTCTGTTGGAAAATTTTCTGTAATCGAATCTGATTGTAGAATCGGAAATAATACAATTATTATGGATAATGTAACAATTCAGAATAATGTTTCTTTAGGTAAAGACTGTATAATTTACCCAGGTGTTAGAATATATGACGATAGTGTAATAGGTGACAATTGTATCTTACATTCAAATTGTGTTATTGGTTCAGATGGATTTGGTTATGCACCAAACAAAGAAGGAGAATACGTAAAAACACCTCAATTAGGCAATGTTAAAATAGGTAATAATGTTGAGATTGGTTCCAACTCTTCAATTGATAGAGCAACTTTGGGGTCCACTATTATATCTGATGGCGTTAAGATTGATAACTTAGTTCAGATTGCCCATAATGTAATTATTGGTGAGAATACTGTCATTGCAGGTCAATGTGGTATTGCAGGTTCAACTCAAATTGGAAAAAACTGTCAAATTGGAGGGCAAGTTGGTATTATTGGTCATTTAAAAATAGGGGACAATGTAAAGGTTAATGGTCAAACGGGAGTTTTTAGTAATATAAAAGATAATTCAGTTTTAAGAGGAACTCCAGCAATAGATGAAAAAACTTTTAATAGATCATACGTTTATTTTAGAAATTTGGAAAAAATAGTTAAAGATATTAATGAACTCAAGAAGCTAAATGATAGTAACAACAAATCATAATCAAACTACCATTTCCAAGAAAGTCTCTCTCAATGGGGTTGGACTTCATACAGGAAAAGATGTTTCTATTACATTCCAGCCTTCTGAGTCAAATACAGGGTATTGTTTCAAACGAATTGATTTAGATAATCAACCCATAGTTGAGGCAAACATTAATTATGTAACAAATACAGAAAGAGGAACTTGTTTAAACAAGAATAATGTTATTATACAAACATGTGAACATGTTTTAGCTTCATTAGTTGGTCTAGAAATTGACAATGTTCTTATTGAGTTAGATGCTTCTGAGCCTCCAATCATGGATGGTTCATCTAAATATTTTATTGAAGCTTTAGAAAATGCTGGTATTAAGGAATTGAAGGAGAAAAGAAAAGAGTTTGTTGTAAAGAATGTTATTTCATTTAAAGATAAAGAATCGGGTAGTGAAATAACGGTGATTCCAGCTGATGAATATCAGGTCACTACAATGGTAGATTTTGGTACTAAAATTCTGGGAACTCAAAATGCTTCGATATCTTCAATTTCTGAGTTTAAAGATAATATTTCGAGTTGTAGAACTTTTAGTTTTCTTCATGAAATTGAGATGTTATTAAATAAAGGCTTAATAAAAGGAGGGGATCTTAATAATGCAATTGTTTATGTAGACAAGCCGTTATCTGATTCTACAATGGAAAAATTAAAGAAAGCCTTTAATAAAGACAAGATTAAAGTTAAATCTAATGGAATTTTAGATAACTTAACTTTACATTATCCAAATGAGGCTGCTAGACATAAATTGTTAGATGTAATAGGTGATTTGGCACTAATTGGTACAAAAATTAGAGGTAAGGTTATTGCTAATAAACCAGGTCATTTTATAAACACAAAATTTTCAAAAAAAATGAAAGATATTATTAAAGATTCAAAGAAAAACGATATTCCTCAAGTTGATTTTTCTTCTGCACCTCTGTTGGATACTACAAAAATAATGGAGATTTTACCTCACAGACCACCATTTTTATTTATTGATAAAATTTATGAATTGACAGATGATTTAGTGATTGGAGTAAAAAATGTTACTATTGACGAAGATTTTTTTAAAGGACATTTTCCTGATTATCCTGTGATGCCTGGTGTTATAATCATAGAAGCTATGGCTCAGATGGGTGGTATTTTAGTAATGTCAAAACTTGATGATCCACAAAATTATCTTACTTTTTTTGCTAAAATTGACAAAGTTAGATTCCGTAATAAAGTACTTCCAGGGGATACTATAATTTTCAAATGCTCCTTATTAGGACCGTTTAGAAGAGGAATTTGTCATATGCAGGGTCTTGCATATGCAAACGATAAATTATGTGCAGAAGCTGAATTAACTGCTCAAATAACTAAAGTTAAATAAGTATGAAACAACCATTATCATATATTCATCCAAGCGCAAAGATTGCTAAAAGTGTTGTTATAGATCCATTTACTTCTATTGATGGAGATGTTGAGATAGGCGAAGGTACTTGGATAGGTTCAAATGTTTCCATAATGGACGGAGCAAGAATTGGAAAAAATTGCAACGTATATCCTGGTGCTGTCATTTCTGCAAATCCACAGGATCTTAAATATAATAATGAAAAAACATTTGTTGAAATTGGTAATAACGTAACAATCAGAGAATGTGTAACAATCAATAAAGGAACTAATGACAGAGTTAAAACAGTTATTGGGAATAATTGTTTAATCATGGCATACTCACATGTTGCGCATGATTGTTTTGTTGGCGATAATTGTATATTCTCAAATAATACAACTCTGGCAGGTCATGTAACTGTTGGTAATTATGTAATTATTTCTGGCCTCACTGCTGTTCATCAGTTTTGCTCAATAGGAAATCATGCATTTGTTACAGGTGGTTCGCTTGTTAGAAAAGATGTACCTCCATATGTTAAAGCTGCAAGAGAACCCTTATCTTATGTTGGAATTAATTCAGTTGGTTTGAGAAGAAGAGGATTTAATTCTGAAAAAATTAGAGAAGTTCAAAATATTTATAGATTATTATATCAAAAAAATTATAACAATTCTCAAGCATGTGCTATAATCGAAGCTGAAATGGAAGCATCAGATGAAAGAGATGAAATTTTAATGTTTATTAAAAATTCACATAGAGGTATTATGAAGGGTTATACAAAATCAAATTAAAATGAGTACAACATCTGATATTAGAAATGGTTTATGTATAAAATACAACCATGATATTTATAAAGTCATAGAGTTTTTACATGTTAAACCTGGAAAAGGTCCAGCTTTTGTAAGAACTAAACTAAAAAGTTTAACAAGTGGAAAGGTTGTAGATAATACATTCTCGGCTGGGCATAAAATTGATTCTGTTAGAGTTGAAACTAATAAATTTCAATATTTATATAATGATGCATCAACATATCATTTTATGAATACTGATGATTATAATCAAATATCAATAGAAGAAAAATTTCTTGATAATCCACAGCTTATGAAAGAAGGTGAAATTGTAACTGTAATCACAAATTCTGAAACTAGTTTACCTCTTTCTGTTGAAATGCCTCCAAATGTTATTCTTGAAGTTGTTTCGACTGAACCTGGTGTCAAAGGAAACACAGCAACAAATGCAACTAAACCTGCAACTTTAGAAACAGGGGCAGTTGTAAATGTTCCTTTATTTATAAACGAAGGGGATAAAATAAAAGTAGATACAGTAAAAGGAAATTATAAAGAAAGATATAAAGAATAATGAGTGTACTAGTAGATAAGAATTCAAGAATAATCGTACAAGGATTCACTGGAAAAGAAGGAACTTTTCATTCCACTCAGATGATTGAGTATGGAACAAATATAGTTGGTGGTGTTACTCCTAAAAAAGGTGGTCAAAAACATTTAGGTTTACCAGTATTTAATTCGGTTTTTGATGCAATTGCTGAAACTAATGCAAATACAAGTATAATCTTTGTGCCTCCAGCATTTGCAGCAAATGCAATTATCGAGGCAGCTGATGCAGGTATTAATATTATAATTACCATTACCGAAGGAATACCTGTTAAAGATATGATTAAGGTAAATGAACATATAAAAAATTGTGATTCAGTTTTGGTAGGACCAAATTGCCCAGGTGTAATTACACCTGATGAAGCTAAAGTTGGAATTATGCCAGGATTTATTTTTAAAAGAGGTTCTGTTGGTGTTGTCTCAAAATCAGGTACTTTGACATACGAAGCAGCAGATCAGGTAGTTAAGCAAGGTTTGGGAATTTCAACAGCTATTGGAATTGGAGGTGATCCTATAATTGGTACAACAGTAAAGGATGCATTAAAGCTTTTTGTTAACGATGATGAGACAGAAATAATTGTACTTATCGGAGAGATTGGAGGTCAGCTTGAAGCTGACGCTGCTAAATGGTATGTCGAATCAAAATCAAAAAAACCTATAATTGGTTTTATTGCTGGTGAAACAGCTCCTTCTGGAAGAACCATGGGGCATGCAGGAGCAATAGTAGGTGGCTCAGATGATACGGCAGCGGCTAAAAAAAGAATTCTAAGAGAATCCGGAATTCATGTAGTAGACTCGCCTGCAGAAATTGGTAAAAAAGTATTAGAAATTTATAATAAATAATATTATGAAAATTTTAAAAGATAAAACAGCGATTATTACTGGTGCAACTCGTGGTATTGGTAGGGGGATTGCAGAAACCTTTGCTAATCAAGGAGCAAATGTTTTGTTCACATACACTAGCTCTTCTGAAAAAGCGAAAGAAATTGAAAACCAGCTTTCTAAAGATGGTATTATTGTAAAAGGTTTTAAATCAGATGCATCAAATTTTCAGCAATGTCAAGAATTAGTTGAAAAAATTACCGATGAATTTCCCACAATTGATATATTAATTAATAATGCAGGTATTACTAGAGATAACCTGTTGATGAGAATGCAAGAGGAAGATTTTGATAAAGTTATAGAAGTCAACTTAAAATCTGTATTCAATATGACCAAAGCCATTCAAAGAACTATGTTAAAACAAAGATTTGGATCAATAATTAATATGAGTTCAGTTGTTGGAGTAAAAGGAAATGCAGGTCAGTCAAATTATGCTGCATCTAAAGCAGGCATAATAGGTTTTTCAAAATCTATAGCGTTAGAATTAGGTTCAAGAAATATTAGATGTAATGTTATTGCACCTGGATTTATTGAAACTGAAATGACTGAAGTTTTAGACGAAAAAGTAGTTCAGGAATGGAGAGATGCTATTCCTTTAAAAAGAGGAGGGAAACCTTCAGATATCGCTGATACATGTGTTTGGCTTGGAAGCGATATGTCAACCTATATAACAGGACAAACCATTCATGTAAATGGTGGTTTATTAACTTAATATTAAATTTAAAATAACAATTATGAATAATTTACCAAAAATTGGAGTACCATTATTAATAATCTTAACATTAGGATTACTAGTAGTAGCAAAATCATTCGTCACTATCGGTAGTGGTGAAGCAGGAGTTTTATATAAACTTTTTGGAGGTGGTGTAGTAACAGATGAACCGCCTTTAGATGAAGGTTTTCATATAGTCCTTCCATGGAATTCGGTTTATGTATACGAAGTAAGACAACAGGAAGTTTTTGAAAAGATGAATGTATTATCCTCAAATGGACTAGATATTCAACTAGAAGCTTCTGCTTGGTTTCAACCAAAATATGAGGATTTAGGGAAACTGCATAAAGAAAAGAGTGAAGCTTATAAGCAAAGAATTTTATTACCCGCAATTAGGTCAGCAGCAAGAAGTGTCGTTGGTAGATACACACCTGAACAATTATATTCATCTAAAAGAGACGCTATACAGTTAGAGATATTTGAGGAAACCAAGAAAATTGTAGATGATCAATATATTCAATTAAACGAGATACTTGTAAGAGATGTTACTCTACCAAGTACGATTAAACAAGCTATTGAAAGAAAATTAAAGCAAGAGCAGGAGTCTCTTGAATACGAATTTAGACTTGTTACTGCTTCTAAGGAAGCTGAAAAACAAAGAATTGAAGCTAAGGGTAAAGCTGATGCAAACAGAATCTTAGCCGCATCTTTAACCTCCAATATACTAAAGGATAAGGGTATTGAAGCTACAATTAAATTAGCAGAATCTAGTAATTCAAAAGTTGTTGTGATTGGAAGCGGTAGCGATGGTTTACCTTTAATCTTAGGTAATAACTAATATTATACTTCTTGATATATAAAAAAAGCACCATATATTATCTATGGTGCTTTTTTTATATTAAAACATTAAGAATATTAATCCATAATAATCCCTTGGTTAAATTGATTGATGGTAACTATTTTACCATCAATTATATAAAATCTTAACGCAGCATTTACACCGCCTTTTTCTTCACCATCATCATAGTTCATTGTGTAATCAGTATAGACATGTTCTCCACCTCTAGTAGGGTCTAAATCAACCGAAAAAGCACCTTGTAGTGTCCATCCATAATCAACATTGTTAGCTTTCATATTAGAATCTCTTTTTCTTGCCATTTCTGTCATTTCAGAAGCTTTTACTGTTTGACCATTTTGATATGTTACAGTTGCGGTATCAGCAAATAATTCAAGTGAACCCTCCCAATCTCCGACCGATTGTAATTCATCCCATTTTTTTACGACATCAATTGCTTGCTCTGTTCCTAAATAAAATTTAAATTCAGTTCCGTCATCAGACCAGGTGGTCATTCCTATTGATCTTTCAGGTGAGTTACAACTAACGATAAATAAGGTTAGAAGCGTTAATGATAAAAATTGTTTAAAGTATTTCATATTTTAAAAATTAGGTTAGTTATTATTCTGTTGTTTCATCAATGATTTCTTGGGAATAGGAATTCCAAACAACTATTTTTCCATCGATAATGTAATATCTATTCATTACTCTGAAAGTATCTTTTTCATCATCTCTTGTCCATGTCCCTAAATAGTCAGCATGAACGTGCTCTCCACCTGTTTTAGGGTCTAAATCAATAGAGAAAAGATTAGTAAATTCCCAAGTAAATGAACTATTGTTTGCATCCCATACAGAATCGTTATACTTCCATCTATCAATGAATGCGTCAGGAGATTCAAAAGTATTTCCTCCAGATGATGTAATGACAGCTGTGTCAGAAATATATTTTCTCATTTCATCATAGTTTCTAGCTTTCCAGGCTGCATCCATTGTTTTTGCAATATCCACAGCATCTTGTGTTCCAATATGCCATTTCATATCCTGAACTCCTTCCCAAGAAGACATACCTACAGCACTAGGATTATTCTGGCAAGAATTCAAGATGATAAACATAAATGAAAATAAAATTGTAAAGTTTTTCATTGGTAAAAATTTGATTAGTTAGTTAAATATTCAATTAATTTAATAAATATTGTTTTAATATAGGTTAATTTAAAGGAAAATAAGAGTGTAATAAATTATTTTAATACTTTTGAATTAAATAAGTTTTTATGGAATCAATCGAATTTTTAAATTATGAATTCTTAGGGAATAGTCTTAAAGATTATTTTTATTTTATTGTAGCTTTTGTTTTGGGTGCAATTCTAATTATACCTGTTAAGGCTTTTATTTCTAAAGTTTTAATTAAGTTGTCTGGTAAAGAAAGTGATGGTAATGATATCAAAAAATACAACTCACTGTTAAAAAAACCACTTCAATATTTTCTATTATTAATAGTGCTATATTTTTCTGTTAATTTTTTAAATCTACCTGATTTTATGATTTTTAAAGAGGGTAGTGGTGTTAATTTTGAAGAATATCTTACAAAAACGTATAACTTATTTTTACTTGTTACTGTTTTTTGGGTTGTAAGCAAGTTTATTGATTTTGTTGGTTATAAATTAAAAAATAAAGCATTAAAAACCGAAAGTAAGGTTGATGATCAATTAATTCCTTTTGCAATAGATATTGCTAAAGTTTTAACCATTGTTTTAGGGTTTGTAATGATTCTAGGAAATGTTTTTAATGTAAATGTTACTGCTTTAGTAACAGGTCTTGGAATTGGTGGTGTAGCTTTTGCTCTTGCATCGAAAGAGAGTTTAGAAAATCTTTTAGGTTCATTTACTATTTTCTTTGATAAGCCTTTCACTGTTGGAGATACTGTTACTCTAGGTGGGGTTACCGGTACTGTTGAAAAGGTTGGTTTTAGAAGTACTAGAATAAGGACTTTTGATAAAAGTGTTGTTACTGTACCAAATAAAAATATCATAAGCACTGAATTAGATAATTTAGGTGCAAGACCTGTTAGAAGAGTAAAATTTAATATTGGCTTAACTTATGATACTTCAGTGGATAATATTAAAAATATAGTTGCTGATATTCAAAAACTTATAGACGACCACCCAATGACTAACCAAGATGGTAGAGTTAGATTTTTAAATTTTGGCGCTAGTTCACTAGATATAATGGTTCTATATTATGTGGATAGTCCTGATTGGGAGGTGCTAATAGATGCACAACAAAAAATTAATTACGAGATTATAGATATAGTAAACAAGTATAAGTGTGAATTTGCATTTCCTTCTACTTCAGTCTACATTGAAAAAAACTAATTTATGTCCCTGACTCCATTAACTTCAAATTTAGGTGTATCTAGAGCCAAACATTTGTTAAGGAGAGCATGTTTTCATTACAATAAAGAAATTCTTTACACAGTTTCATCTCTAAACGCGGAGCAAGCTATTGATTATTTATTGCAAGACAATACAGTTACTTATCAAGAGCCATATGACCCACTTCCGTCAGATAATCCTCATGGTTTTTGGTTATCGTCTAACGAATATCCACCGGATATTCCAAATCAAGGAAGAAAAAGAGGTTTATTGTCTCAGTGGTGGTTTTATAATATGGTTAACAGAAACAATCTAAAAGACAAGCTATTATTCTTTTTACACACAACTTTTACAATTTCAAAAGGTGATGTGGGTGCTTCACATTATTTTTATGACCATTTGCGACTACTTGAACAATATTGTGATGGAAATCTTAGGGAATTGGCAAAAAAAATTACACTTGATAATGCAATGTTGAATTACCTTGATAATACTCAAAATAATGCCAATAATCCAAATGAAAATTATGCAAGAGAGTTTTTAGAGTTGTTTACCATTACAAAAGGAGAACAAATCGGTGAGGGTGATTACAGTACATATACAGAAGATGATGTGATTCAGGCTGCTAGGGTTTTTTCAGGATTTAAAACAATGTTAGATAGAAGTATTATTGATTCTGATACTGGAATTCCAATGGGAAGAATATCTGTTAATCAACACGATCAAACAGATAAGATTTTTAGTCATGCATTTGATAATTATGAGCTGCAAGCAGGTGTAGATGAAAATTCTATTATGGATGAGTTGCACGAATTTGTGGATATGGTATTTGATAAGGAAGCTACTGCCAAAGCTTACATAGAAAAATTATATAGATTTTTCGTTAAAAGCGAGTGGGGTAGTGCAGATGAAACAAATATTATTAACCCGCTAACACAATTACTTATTGATAATGATTATGAAATAATGCCCGTGGTTAGAACTATTTTGTCTTCACAACATTTTTATGATGCAAGTGATACTGATTCGTCAGATGAGATTTTAGGTTCAATTGTGAAATCACCTTTACAATTACTCTCTTCAGCAATAAGAAATCTTGGTTTTACTATTCCTGATCCGAATAATGATATGGAAAATTATTATAAATTCTCAAAATTTTTCTTAGACAATACCTTCTTTCCAATGGCAGGAATGATATTATTTGGTCCAAGTACAGTTGCAGGATACCCTGCTGTTTTTCAGGCACCAGATTATGATAGGCAGTGGTTTTCATCAAGTACCATTTTGGCTAGATATAAAATGATTGAATGTTTAATCAATGGAAGAAACGCATTAGGTGGAAATGGTCAATTTGGAGCAGCTGTAGATACTGTATCAATTATTGAAAATAATATTTCCTCACCTGGAAATATTTATAATCTTGTTAATGACATAGCTGAAATACTATATCCTTTTGGTATACAACAAGTGAGAATTGAATACTTTGCAGAACTTATTTTAGATGGATACCCTGGTTATTACTGGGAGGATACATGGAATAATTATATAGAAAATGGTGACGATACTATCGTAAGAAATAAATTAAATATTTTAATTACTGCAATGTTTAATGCAGCAGAAAATCAACTAATGTAACAGATGAAAAGAAGAAATTTCATAAAACTTACTGCTACAGCATCAGCAATTGGTCTTTTACCAGGTCAAATGTCTCATGCATTGAATATTGGAAAAAAATATATTAATTGTGATATAAGTAATAGAAAGCTAGTTTTAATTTATTTAGGTGGTGGAAATGATGGTTTAAATACTATTATTCCATTGAATCAATACGATTTATATAGTAATCTAAGACCGACAATTAAAATTTCTGATTCTGGATCTAATTCTTTTATAAATTTAGACTCAAGTCTTGA
The DNA here is from genome assembly GCA_902510415.1 of uncultured Bacteroidota bacterium. Lineage (GTDB taxonomy): Bacteria > Bacteroidota > Bacteroidia > Flavobacteriales > Flavobacteriaceae > MED-G13. Next base: position 23,817 of record CABXBH010000011.1, read on the forward strand.
TGATAATCAACAGGTTGGTTTACATCCATCTTTAACGGGATTTAAAAATTTATACGATTCTGGCTTCTTAAGAATACTTCAAGGTGTAGGTTATCCTTCCCAAAATAAAAGTCATTTCGCATCAACAGATGTTTACAATACAGGAAATGATGGAAATAGTTGGTTGAATGGAGGTAATTCTGGTTGGATAGGAAGATTTATCGAATCATATTATTATGATTTAGTCGAACAGTCTTTCCCAATTGGAGTTGAAATAGGTTCAAAAACAAGCTCACTAGGTTTTCATGGAGCAGAAGAACATGGACTATCCTTAAACATTGAAGGGCAGGATGCTTCAGGTTTTTATTCTGTTTTAAGTGGGTTAGGAGGGGAGGCTCCTTCTTATATTCCTAATTCACATTACGGAGAAGAATTACAATACATAATTGATAATGACCAAATAACTACACTTTATTCAGAGGCAATTTCAAATGCATTTAACAGTGGTTCAAATTCTGCTTCTTATGAAGACTCAGACTTGTCAAACCAATTAAAGACAGTAGCAAGATTAATAAGTGGTGGACTTGAATCAAAAGTTTACTTGGTAAAATTAATCGGATTTGATACCCATAATTCACAGGTGCAGGGACAAAGCGATATTCAAGGTCGTCATAATGATTTATTAACCGAATTAAATAACGCTGTTACTAGCTTTATGGATGACATTTCTAATCAAGGTTTTCAAGATGATGTTGTTGGTTTAACATTTTCTGAATTTGGAAGAAAAGCAAAGGAGAATGGTAATTTAGGTACTGATCATGGAGAAATCGCTCCTATGTTTGTATTTGGTAATGTAATAAATGGTGGTGTCTCTGGTACAAACCCTGATTTAACTGAGGCTACTGCTGAAAATAATTTCCAATTAGAAACATTTCAGTATGATTACAGAGAAACATTTGGTACCCTTCTGCAGGATTATTTAGGTGCAGATAATAACGCTATTGATTCTACTTTCTTTAACCATACTTCAAACGAAAGTTTTGCTGAAAATAAAATTTCAGAGCTTGTTAAACCAGAATTTTCAGTTGAAGAAAATTGCTTCAGCAATACTTTATCATCTCCAAATTCAGAAGAAAAGTATTTTAGAATATCACCTAATCCTTTTCAAACTGAGATAAAAATTATCAATCCAGATTATGATAATGATATTTTATATGAAATTTATGATTTAAATGGAAGGTTAGTTAAATCTGGGAATTCGCCTGTTAATAAGTCAATAAAAATTGATAATATTATGAATGGCATCTATATTATTAAAATTAAATTTGATAATAGGGTTGAAAATCATAGAATAATTAAATCATCATAGTTGGAAGCTAAACCTTTTTTAAAATGGGTAGGGGGAAAAAGAAAATTAATACCCCAACTAGAAGCTAAATTCCCAAAATTCGTTAAATCCAAAGAATTCACCTATGTTGAACCATTTTTAGGAGGTGGAGCAATGTTCTTTTATTTAATATCAAAATATAAGCTTAAAAAAGCTTATTTAAACGACTTAAACGATAAGTTAATAGATACGTACCCATTTTCCTTGTTCAACTTTTTCTACAGCGTCAACTAATTTGTAAAGTTCAGGTTTCTCAGTAACAACAGATCCAATAATATCTTTCATTATAGCAATATAATAAAAAAGACAATAGAGAAGTGGATAAATTTCCTATTTAACATAATATAAATTATAAGACAAATAAGGTTATATTCTTTCTCTTATACAATTAATTATAAAATCTTTATTGTTAACATTTGTATCAATGGAAATATTTCTATTACCATAGACACCATATAATTCTGGTTCAGTAACACTAAATAATCCAATTGTAGTAGTATTACTTGAATGTGCTAAATGCATCATGCCACTATCTGCGCCAATAAATAATTTTAAATTAGACATAACACTAGCTATTTCTCTAATATCCATACTATAATATGATTTTACCGCAAAATCAATTTGTGAAACGTTTTCCATCGGAAGGATTTCTAGAATATTATATTCGTTTTCAAAGACTTTGATTTTGGTATAAATTTCTTTCCACCACTTTTTAGTGTAGCATTTATCAGCTGTGGCAAATGTAAATACAGCAATAACAGGTTTTTGTTCTCTAAACATAGATTTTAGTAGTTTATCTCCATTTTGTATTTCATAATCCCTTAATTTAATATCAAGCTTGGGAATAATATCATCAAACCTATTTAATTGATTTCTCATCTGATATCTTAAATTATATATTGGATTCTTTGCATTATGAATATAGTCTTCAATATCAGATAAATCTTTATTTAAAACATTATAAAATTTATATCTAGATCTTGAGATTTTTACTGCTAATTTTCCAGATGATGATACTCTGTTGGCATTTATTGATATATCATAATTATGATTAAAAAGAGATAGCCAACAAAAAAAATAGTCTAAAATATTCTTAAATGGTTTTCTGGGTAATTTTATGATTTTTGTCACTTCTTTGTAATTCTCAAAAACTACATCACCTAGTTTACCCATTAGAAACAGGTGTATTTCAGCATTTGGAAAGATGTGTGTTACTTCTTTAACTAACGGAGTTAATAAAAGATTGTTACCCAATCTGTGGTTAGGTCTGGTAATTAACACTTTTTTTACCTGGGAAACATTTTGGTTAAAATTTAACTCTGATTTGCTATCGTTAACAAATATTTTTGAGAAAAATCTGTTAATTTTTCTTCTTAAATAATTAATATTTCCTTTCGGATTCAAGTTTAATCTGATTTAGGACTATATACCTGCATATTACGGTCATATTTACAACATCCAGGAAGTGCATCATATGAAGATTGATTTGCAGTAGAATTCATTGTTTCATAGCCTGATTCATTTATTGCTAAATTTAATGAATCAAAAAGAGTAACAACAAGTAAAGGATCAAGATCAGAATTAACCGAGTCAATAAATTCAACATCTAAAATTTTTGTTTTAATCCCCCACTCTGCATTTTTTACAAAATCTAAGCCTTTAACTGCTTTTTCAATCGTGGATTTACACATACCGCAGTTACCCTTTACGCCAACACTGTAATCAGCGACTAATGAAGTTTGATTATCAATAGAAATTTTTGATGTTGGAGCCTTTTTAATAACCACTTGTTCATTACATCCAACAAACCACATTATCACTGCTCCAAATATTAAACCTTTAATAAATGAAATCCATAATCCTTGATAATTAGATATTCCCAACATATTTAAACTTTTTTTTACGTAATTTTTGTGCCAATTAATAAAACTCATATATTAAATTTAATAAATTATTTTTTATTTTTTATTTCTTCAAAATTCACCCTGATGTTAGTTCTAAGTCTTTTTTTATAGTCTTGAGTAAGCCATTCTAAGAAATTATTTGTGCTTTTACTTATGCATTTTGAATATCTTTTAATTACATAATCAATATCATCGCTTAGTTCTTTAACCAAAATTAATGCATCAAATTCATCATCACTATTTTCAACGCACAAAACAGAATGATGATTTATTGCCTTTTCTAGAACAGTTTTTGAAGATTTACCATTTTTTATAGACTCAACATATGTTTTATCTACATCAAAGCGTAAACAATGAGAATTTGAAAATAATTCTTTTAATTCGTCGGGCATTTCATATCTAAACCTACCTTCGATTTCTTCATCGGATTGAATACTGTCTAGATAATTCATAGGATTTCTAAAAATTTTATGCCAATCTATATCTGAACCCCATTCGCCAAACCTATAAAAATTATTCCCTAAATCAATTACTTCAAATGTGTTCTTAGATTTTAATAATCTTGAACCTCTTCCTATCATTTGATAATAAAGAGTTAAGGATTTAGTAGCTCTATTAATCATAATACATTTAACAGTTGGTTCGTCAAATCCAGTTGTAAGAATACTTACAGAAGTTAGAATTGCATCAGAAGTTTCTTTGAACCATTTTAATGTTTCGGATCTCTGTTTTTTTGTTGCAGTATTATCAAGATGTTTAACATTAAATCCTGCTTTTTTAAATGTATCATATACTATTAATGAGGTGTTAATTCCGTTATTAAATATTAAAGTTTTTTTATTTAAACATCTTTCTTCATAAGCAAGAAGTAATTTTGATAACATATCGTTATTTGTATACAATTCTTCTGATGATTTCACAGTGTAATCTCCATTTGCGCCTACAATTAGACTTGTTAGTCCAACATTATATGTATAGAGATTTGCTCTAGCTAAAAAATTATTTTTTATAAGTTCACTTATTGATTCACCAACAATTAATTCATCATAATTATCAGTCATTGGTAAATTTATATTTGAACTTAAAGGAGTTGCTGTAACACCAAGAATAAATGAGCTGCTAAAAAATTTAAGAAGTTTTGTGAATGAATTATAATGGGCTTCATCAATTATAACAAGTCCAACATCAGAAATATCAAGTTTATCATCTAAAAGTCTATTGTTTAATGTTTCTACCATCGCTACAAAGCAACTGTACTTGTTTTGATCATCTAACGAAGCCTTACTATTAATTACTTTGTTTAAAACACCAAAATCGCTTAAAACTTTTGAAGTTTGATTACATAGTTCAATTCGATGGGTTAAAACAACTACTTTTTTTTTCTTAATTCTTAAATACTGACGAACTATTTCAGAAAATATAATTGTTTTTCCACCACCTGTGGGAAGTTGATACAAAAGATGATAATCACTTGGGCAATCTTCAAATCTTTCAAAAATTTGATCGATTGCTCCTCTTTGATAATTGTATAAATCTATTTCAGTTTTGATACTCATACTAACAAAGTCAGATTTGCAAAAATAGTAAGAATTCTAAGTTTATTTATATTTTAGAAAGAATTTATTTTGGGATTATAAAAGTAATATAGATATCATTTAAAACTAATACTCCAATAGATTTAAAATTTCTTTTTCAAATCTTTCAAAAGGCAAATATTGTTTCTCTAAATTTTCTTCAAAAGGGATAGGAGTATTTAAACTACCAACTCTTACAACAGGAGCATCTAAATTTTCGAAGCAATTTTCCATAATGATTGATGATATTTCAGATGCTAACCCTCCAAATAGATTGTCTTCGTGTAAAATAATTGCTTTTCCTGTCTTTTTAACTGAGTTTATGATTGATTCTGAATCAAGTGGCGAAAGAGTTCTTAAATCGATTAAATCACAGTTGATTGAATTTGATTCAATTACTTTTATTGATTGATGAACTCCTGCTCCATAGGTTATAACAGAAATATCGTTGCCTACTTTTAGCAACTTAGCTTTACCTATTTCTATATTATAGTATCCTTCAGGTACTTGTCCTCTAATGCTTCTGTATAGAGCCTTATGTTCAAAAAATAAAACCGGATTTGGGTTTTCGATTGAGGATATTAATAAACCTTTAGCATCATCAGGAAATGCAGGATATACAACTATTAATCCTGGGGTTTTTGTAAACCAGGCTTCATTTGTCTGAGAATGAAATGGACCCGCCCCTACTCCTGCTCCACAAGGCATTCTAAGGACAATATTCGCATTTTGTGCCCATCTGTAGTGTGATTTTGCTAAATAGTTTACAACAGGATTAAAACCCGATGTTATAAAATCAGAAAATTGTAGTTCAACTACGCTTTTTCTTTTGCATATAGATAAACCCATTGCAACTTCTATTATAGATGACTCACATATTGGAGTATTTCTAACCCTTTGATTACCAAATTGCTTTAAAAAACCTTCAGTTATTTTAAATACACCTCCATATTCAGCGATATCTTGCCCCATAATAATCAGATCATCATGCTTCATCATTGCCTCTTTTAAACCATCTGATATTGCGTCAACAAATCTTTTTTCATTTTTCAGTTCTGATGTATCAATTTTTTTAAAATTAAAATCACAATAAACATCTGATAATTCATTTTGAATAGTAGATTTAATTTCTTCTTCTTCAAACGTTTTTGATAAATTATTTTCTATATCATTTGAAATAGTTTTTTTTATATTATCTATATCATCATTATTTAGAATATTTGATTTAATTAAAAAGTTTTCATAATTAGATACTGGGTCTTTTTTACCCCATTCTTTGATTAACTCTTTTGGAACGTATTTAATTCCACTAGCCTCCTCATGACCTCTCATTCGAAAAGTTTTAAATTCTATTAAGAATGGTCTAGGTCTCTTAATTATTTTTTTTCTAATTTCTTTTATTTTAGAATATACCTCAACTATATTATTACCATCTAACGTCATTGATTCAATCCCATAACCTATACCCTTATCAGCAATATTTTTACAATTATATTGCTCATTTGTGGGAGTTGACAAACCATACCCATTATTTTCTATAACAAATATTATGGGCAATTTCCAAACAGATGCAACATTTAAGGCTTCATGAAAATCACCTTCACTAGTCCCTCCTTCTCCACTAAAAACAGCTGTAACTTTTTTGTTATTTTCTATGAGGTTGTGAAGAGCTATGCCGTCAGCTACACCCAATTGCGGTCCTAAATGAGAAATCATTCCAACAATATTGTATTCGTTTGTTCCAAAATGGAATGACCTATCCCTACCCTTTGTAAATCCGTTAGCTTTTCCTTGCCATTGAGAAAAAAGTCTATATAAAGGTATATCACGGCTTGTGAATACCCCTAAATTTCTATGCATTGGAAGTATATATTCGTCAATATCTAATGCTTTAGTAACTCCGACAGAAATAGCTTCTTGGCCAATTCCTGAAAACCATTTTGATATTTTTCCCTGGCGCAATAGAATTAACATTTTTTCCTCAATCATTCTTGGAATCAGCATACCAGTGTAGAGATCAATATGGGTAGAAGTACTTATTTTTGAATTTGAGTAATTCATAGTTTTATAAATAGCAAATTATTAATTTTTAACTATATCTAATAAGTATTACTTTAAGATAAAAATTTAAGTTATTAACATTTATTATCTTTGGTTTAATAATATATAACACACATGAATCAGATACCTTCAGTGAATTTAAAAGATTTCTTAAGCGACGATAAGAAAAATAAAGAAAAATTTGTTCAATCAATAGGAACTGCATTTCAAGAAATAGGATTTTGTGCAGTAAGAGGTCATTTTTTGGATAAAGATTTAGTCTCTAGATTATATGCTCAAATCAAATTATTTTTTGATTTACCTGAAGAGATAAAAAGAAAATATGAACATCCTGAGTATTCTGGTCAGCGTGGTTATGTTTCTTTTGGTAAAGAAAGTGCAAAAGGTAGTAAACACGGAGATTTGAAAGAGTTTTGGCATTTTGGACAATATATTTCTGATGATGATGTTAGTAAATACAATTATTTTCCAAATATTATTGTAGATGAATTACCTGAATTTAATAAGGTTGGTGAAGAAGTTTACAAAACCCTTGAAAAAACAGCAAAATTCGTTTTAAGAGCTTTAGCACTTTATTTAAAAATTGAGGAGAAATATTTTGATAAATATATAGAAAATGGAAATTCAATTTTAAGACCTATACATTATCCTCCTATAACTGATGACCCAAAAGAAGCTGTTAGGGCTGCAGCTCATGGTGATATTAATCTAATTACTTTATTGATGGGTGCTCACGGCAAAGGACTTCAGGTAAAAAGTGCTGATGGTAAATGGATTGATGCTGTAGCTAGCGAAGAGGAACTAATGATAAATATTGGCGACATGCTTTCTAGACACACAAATAATGTTCTTAAGTCTACCGTTCATAGAGTGGTAAATCCAGATAAAGAATTATTAAAAAAATCTAGATACTCTATACCTTTCTTTATGCATCCTGTCAGTGAAATGAAGTTAAATGTACTTGACTCCTGCATTTGCGACGAATTTCCAAAATCTTTTGAAGATATTACAGCAGGTGAATTTCTTGAGGAGAGATTAATAGAACTTGGACTTCTAAAAAAGTAATGGATTTACATTCTCAATTAAAAAATTTATTCCCAGAACATAAATATTCTGAAATAAAATCTAATGAAATTCAGAATAGATCAGATTTATCATATGATCAAACCACCTCCCTTCTTTGTAAATATGAAAAAAGGAAAGGGAAACCAATAACTATAATTGAAGGTTTTGAAAAATTAGATAAGATAGAACTCAAAAAAATTGCTCGTTCTATTAAGCAAAAGTTTTCAGTTGGCGGATCAGTTAAAAACAAGTCTATAATAATTCAAGGGAATTTTAGGGATGAAATAATGAAACATCTTTCTGTTATAGGATTTAAGGTGAAAAGAGTTGGAGGTTAAATATGAAATCATCTGAAATCATTACTAATAATGATGGTAGTATTTACCATCTTTTTTTAAAACCTGGTCAATTTGCTAAGGATATAATATTTGTAGGGGATCCATTTAGAGTTGATATTGTATCTAAATATTTAAATAATATTGAATTTACTATACAAAACCGGGAATTTAAATCTGTTACAGGGTATTATGATGAAAAAAGAATTTCAGTCATATCAACTGGTATTGGGGGTAGTAATATAGATATAGTCATTAACGAATTAGATATTCTGTTTAACTATGATTTCAGTGAAAGAAAATGGAAAAAAAATCATACTTCGTTAAATTTTATTAGAATTGGAACTTCAGGTTCAATTTCTGAAGACATTCCGGTAGATTCTTTCTTATTAAGTGAATCTGCTCTTGATTTAAACTCACAGTTATCTTCTTATGATTTGAAAAATTATAGTAGTAAAAACATGAGTAAAATCGTTTTAAATAATAACCAGAAACTTTTATGTTTTAAGTCTTCACAGGATTTATTTAAAAAATTTGATTCAAATAATATTTATAAAGGTCTTACAGCTACATGTAATGGGTTTTATAATTTTCAAGGGAGAAATACTAGAATACCTTTAATGACTTTAATAGACTTTGAAGATTTAAATAAATTAACTCATAATGGAATTATTGTCACAAATTTAGAAATGGAAACTGCTATAATTTATGGATTGTCCGATTTTTTAGGCCATCAAGCGGTATCTTTAAATGCTATACTAGCTAATAGGGTTCAAAAGTCTTATTCTGAAAACCCCACTGATGTAATCAATTCTTTAATTGAGTATACACTAAACAGAATTTAGTTGTTACCAGTCAATTTTATCAATATGATTTTTCTTAAGGAAATTATTCGCCTTACTAAAATGTTTATTGCCAAACCAAAGTCCCCTATTTGCACTTAAAGGAGAAGGGTGTCCAGACGTGAGAATTAAATGTTTTTTATTATCAATTAAGCCGATTTTATTTTTTGCATAATTACCCCATAGCATAAATACAATGTTATTTTTTTTTAAAGATATTAACTTAATAATTTCATCAGTAAATTTCTCCCAACCTTTATTCTTATGACTTCCTGGTTTGTTTTTTCTAACGGTTAAAGTAGAATTTAACATTAAAACTCCTTGATTAGCCCATACTGATAAATCACCATTTCTGTCTTTTTTAACATTTAAATCGTTTTCAATTTCAATAAATATATTTGTTAGTGAAGGTGGTATTTTTTCATCAAGTACAGAAAATGCATATCCGCTAGCTTGATTTGGATTATGGTAAGGATCTTGTCCTAATATCACCAACTTTATCTTATTTAATGGGCAATTATTTAATGCAGAGAAGATAAGTTGTTTTTTAGGGTAACAAATATGATTATTATACTCTTTTTTGATAAATGAGAGAAGATTTTTAAATTCATTAGAATTTATATGATGATTTAGATATTTTTCCCAAGAATCATCTAATTTCAAACTCATTTTTTGGAAACAATTTTATCAACAAGCATTGAAACCGTTGCATCACCTGTAATATTTACTACAGTCCTACACATATCTAATGGTCTGTCTACAGCAAAAATCAACGCTAAACCAGCTTCTGGTATTCCAGCTTGGGCAAGTACAATTACTAAAACTATAATACCAGCACTTGGAACTGCTGCAGCACCAATTGAAGCTAACGTAGCAGTAACTATAATCCCAAGTTGTGCTGTTAAAGATAAATCAAGCCCAAAAGTTTGAGCAATAAAAACAGCAGCTATAGCTTGATACACTGCTGTTCCATCCATATTTATAGTTGCGCCTATAGGTAAAACAAAGCTTGACACCTCCTTCTTTACATTTAAGTTATTATGAACTCTATCCATTGTAACCGGTAATGTTGCAGCACTTGAGCTAGTTGAAAAAGCCACTAGTTGTGCAGGTAATATTCCTTTGATAAAAAAATTAGGACTTTTATTTAATAATAATCTAACAATAATTATATAAACCAAAATCAATAACAATAAGCCAATAATTAAAGTGATAGAGTATAGTAGTAAGCTTTTTAATAAATCCCATTTTGGAGCTTCGACTATAAGTGTTGCAAGTAATGCAAATACTCCATACGGAGCAAAGTTCATTATTATATCAATAATCTTTAATATAACTTCATTAAGAGAGTCAAAAAACTCTTTTAAAGGTTTTGATTTTTTTTCAGGGATAAGAATCATAGAAATACCAAATAAAATTGAAAAGAAAATGATTTGAAGCATGTTTTTATTATCCGTTGCAGCATTAATTATATTTGATGGGACAATATCAATAATAGGTTGTAGAGGTCCAGAATTTTTCGCCACTTTTGCAACTTCTCTTTTTTCGTCAGCATCATCTTCATAAGCACTAAGTAATTCTGTTCTTGTTTCTTCAGAAATAGAATCTCCAGGTTTTATAACATTAACGATAGCTAAACCAATACTTACCGCGATAACAGTAGTAATTATATAGGTTGTTATTGTAACACCTCCCATTTTAGATAATTTAGATATATCCTTGAGGTCTGAAATTCCCTTAATTAAAGAAGCCAAAATCAAAGGAATAGCGATTAGTTTTAATGCATTTATAAAAATTGTACCAAAAGGTTTTATCCAATCTGAAATAAATTGTTTTCCTACTTCATTAAAACTTGACATTATGAATCCAAAAAGCACCCCTAATATCATTCCAATTATAATTTTCCAATGTAATGGTATTTTTTTCATATTATATTTTTTTGGTTTTATTTATTAAATAATAATCCAATATGACCATTGCAGCCATTGCTTCTACAATCGGAATTGCTCTTGGAACTACACAAGCGTCATGCCTTCCCTTTCCTTTTAAAATAGCAATATTACCATTAGAATCTAAAGTATTTTGGTCTTTCATTATTGTTGCAACAGGTTTAAAAGCTACATTAAAATAAATATCCATTCCATTACTTATTCCACCTTGAATTCCTCCAGAATTATTAGTGGTAGTTGTTTTATCTAGGTTTATTAGGTCATTATGTTGAGAACCTTTCATTTTTGTTCCTTTAAATCCACTTCCATATTCAAAACCTTTTACAGCATTTATTGAAAGCATCGCCCTCCCAAGTTCAGAGTGCAATTTATTAAATACAGGTTCACCAAGACCTATAGGTGTATTTTTAATCACACATTTTATAACTCCCCCTAAAGTATCGCCATTCTTTCTAGCATTTTTTATACTAGCAATCATTTTTTCTGAAACTTTTTTATCAGGACAACGAACTAAGCTATCTTCTATATTTGATTTATTGATAATTGTTATATTTTCTGAAATTGATATTTCTCCGATGGATGTGGTATAGGCAATAATTTCAATATCACTTAAAATTTGTTTAGCAATAGCTCCTGCAACTACCCTACATGCAGTTTCTCTCGCAGAACTTCTTCCACCTCCTCTATAGTCTCGTACACCATACTTTTCATTATATACAAGATCTGCATGACTAGGTCTAAAGGATTTCTTTAAATGATTATAATCTTTACTTTTCTGATTATTATTTTTTATAATAAATCCTATTGGCGTTCCTGTAGTTTTACCTTCAAATATTCCTGAAAGAAATTCAACTGCATCAGCTTCTTTTCTTTGTGTAACTATTTTTGATTGACCTGGTTTCCTTCTACCCATTTCGAGTGATATCTTTTCAAAATCAATTTCATGTCCAGCAGGACATCCATCTATAATACCTCCAATAGCTTCGCCATGAGATTCTCCAAAAGTTGTAAGTCTAAAAATATTTCCAAAGGAATTATTCATAATAAATCAATAAAAAGTTAAAAATATACTTTATTGACAACTTCTAAAAATTATTGATAATATTTAAAATTTTGGCTTTAAATTTATGTATTAATTATCTCAAACCATGAATAAGGATTTTTCGACTGTAATTAACGAGTTAAAATCAATAATTGGAGATAAGTTTGTGATAACCAATAAATGGAGTAAGCAGCCATTTATGAATGGATGGAGGTATGGTAAGGGTGAAGCTTTAGCTGTCTTAAAGCCTAAAACTTTGTTAGAGCTGTGGAAAATACTAAAGGTTTGTATTTCACATGATTTTATAATTATTATGCAGGCAGCAAATACAGGCCTTACAGGCGGTTCAACACCATATGGAAATGATTATGATAGGCCAATTATAATCATCAATACCCTTCTCATAGATGATATACACATTATTAACAAATCAGAACAAATTATAGCCTTTTCAGGAAGTACTTTGTACAATCTTGAAACAAAACTTAAACCTTTTAATAGAGATCCTCATTCAATAATTGGTTCAACTTCAATAGGCGCATCAATTGTTGGAGGTGTTTGTAATAATTCGGGTGGTTCACTGATTAAAAGAGGACCAGCCTACACACAGTTAGCGTTATATGCTAAAGTTAACGATGCTGGTGAATTACAATTAATCAATGATTTAGATGTTAATTTAGGTAATAAACCTGAAGATATTTTAAGAAATCTTGAAAATCAAAACTATGATATAAATGATATTTATAATGATAAAACTAAACTAGCATCTGATAATAAATATGAAGAAGTTGTTAGACAAGTCGACTCTTCTACACCTGCAAGATTCAATTCAGATAATAGATTG
>CABXBH010000012.1 GCA_902510415.1 uncultured Bacteroidota bacterium
GATCTCCTTTAAACTTAACTGTCGACTCTGGATTAATTGAGGCAGGATGGGATATAATCATTATAACGGACAGCGATGGAAGTATTTTATTTCAAGGTGATAATGGTGGTGATTTAACAGGTCTCTCTTTTCAATCTTCTGGCGATACAATATACTTAGGATTCCAAACAGATGGCTCTATAAGCTGTACATCTAGCTCAACTTATGCCGGTGGTATTGATTGGACTGTTGCTTGTGCAACCTGTACAAATCCTTCAGCTGAATATACGGTAATTGATGATTGTGCTAATGGTGATCAATTCTTAATTGATGTAAACATCACAAGCATGGGTGATGCAGAATCATTGACAATTTCTGATAACTACAGTACAAATACAGAGCAAGTCACAACAACTGGAATCGTACAAATGGGACCTTATCCATTTTTAACCGATATTGTAATTACAACATCTAATGACCAAGATGTAAATTGTGTGATAAACAGTAATCCAATACAACTCTTTGCTTGCCCACCTGAAAATGATAATTGTAGCGGAGCAACAATGATTGAAGCAAATCAGGATGAAAGTTGTGTTGCTTCTGGTTCTGGAACATTAGTTGCAGCAACCCCTTCATCTGAAAGTAACTCATGTGATGGCTCTGCTGATGATGATGTTTGGTTTGAGTTCACAGCTGTATCTCAAAATCATGCCATTTCTCTTTACAATATAGTGGGAGACACACAGGATTTATATCATGTGCTATACCAAGGTGATGGATGTGATAATTTAAATCAGATATATTGTAGTGATGATAACAACAGTACTGCTAACGATTTAACCGTTGGAGAAAATTATTTTATTAGAGTTTATTCTTATACTGCTAATGAACTGTCAAATTTAACATTTGACATTTGTGTATTCACAGTTCCTCCTCCAATTTCTACAAGTACCACATTATATACTGTTGATGAATTAGTAACAGATGTTTTAATTGATTCTGAATGTAATCAAGCGTTTAATGTTACATATAGCACAGGAAGTAATTTTGGAAGTACAAATGGTATTGGATACTTTGAAGCTAATGGTTCTTCATGGCCTTTTGAAAATGGTTTAATTATGACCTCTGGTGATGTTGCAAATGCTATTGGACCAGAAAGTGGTGTTCTTTTAGATGGAACATATGATTGGCCAGGGGATGGTGATTTAGAGGCATTTATACCTGGGCTTAATGCTGGTGATACAAATAATGCATCAATCATAGAATTTGACTTTGTTCCAGTTTCAAATAATATAAGTTTTGACTTTATTTTTGCAGCTGAAGAATATGGAACTTTTCAGTGTACCTTTACCGATGCATTTGCATTCTTATTAACTGATTCATCTGGTAATACAACTAATCTAGCTATAGTTCCTGGTACTAATGACCCTATCTCTGTTTTGACTGTTAGAGATTCGCAGTATAACGGATCTTGTGAATCTGTCAATGCAGAATGGTTTGCAAATTATTATGGACCAGGTGGGCTTCCTCCTCTAACAAGTCCAACAAACTTTATCGGTCATACTCAAGTAATGACAGCTCAATCTACAGTAATTCCAAATGAACTTTACAATATTAAACTCGTTGTAGCTGATGATGGAGATACAATATATGACTCTGCAGTTTTTATTGACGGAGGTAGTTTTGATATTGGTCAATTAGATCTTGGTGAAGACATTTTAGTTTCGTCAGGAAATGCACTTTGTGAAGGTCAAGAAATAGTATTAGATGCTGGTGCTTTACCAAATAATTCTAGTATTGAGTGGTTTATGGACGGAGTTTTAATAGACGGTGAAACTAGTGTGACACTAACTGTAACAGAAACAGCTTTTTATAGCGCAATAATTACTGTCGATAATACTGACTGTGCTTATGGAGATGATATTTTAGTTGAATTCTTCCAATCTCCTATAATAGTTCCTGTAGATAATAATATAATAAAGTGTGCAAACGAAGGTTATACATTAGAAGTAAGTGTTGAAAACAGTGGTCAATTAAATTCCCTAACATATATATGGACACTTGATGGAGTTGATATTCAAACTGGAAGTGAAAATACCTACTACTTAGACGAGATGAATGAAGAATCAGGTGAATTTACCGTTACTGTTTTTGACGATATAACTTATTGCTGGAGCTCAATATCTATAAATGTAGATTTCTATGAAAATAGTTATTGTGTAGATTTACCTCAGGGGCTTTCTCCAAATGGAGATGGCTTTAATGATTGCTTAATTCTTGATCATCTTGAAGATAGAGAGGACATTGATAAAATTGAAGTCTTTAACAGATATGGTACAAAAATTTATGAACTAAATGAATATGTTGATCAATGGTGTGGAGACGATCAAGAAGGTAAAATTGTCCCAGTAGGAACCTATTTTTATATCATTTATTTTAATTCGACTAAAGAACCTATAACTAGCTGGATTTACGTTAACTACTAAAAAACTAATTATGAAAAAAACAATTTTAGTAATACTTATTTTGTTGATTGCGATAAAAACAAACGCTCAACAAGACCCGCAATATACTCAGTATATGTACAATATGAATGTAATCAACCCAGCATATGCTGGATCAAGTGATGCAACTAGTATTGGAATTCTATACAGAGATCAATGGGAGGGATTAGATGGTGCTCCAAAAACAGGAACTATGAATGTTCATTTTCCTGCAGGAAGAAACGTTGGGTTTGGTTTTTCAGCTATTTCAGATGAAATTGGACCTGTCAGTGAAACTAATTTATATATTGATTTTTCTTATACACTAAATCTAGCAAACGAAAACAGACTTGCTTTTGGAATTAAAGCTGGTGGTACTTTTCATGATATTGGGTTAATAGACCTAGCATTAATTGACCCAAATGATCCTTTTTTTGCAAATGATGTTAATGAGAATACTCCTAACTTTGGAGCTGGTTTATATTTCTATAAACCAAATAAATATTACATATCAGTCTCAATTCCAAATATATTAGAATCTGTACATCTGGATAGCAATGACTTTAATATTGGTTCTGAAGCTAGACATTTATTTGCAGCAGCAGGTTATGTTTTTGATATCAATGAAGATTTTAAATTCAAGCCTCATGCATTTATGAAGTACGCCTCTGAGGCACCAATAAGTGTTGACCTAAATGCAAATTTATTTATGTACGATTTCGTAGAATTTGGATTAGGATATAGAACTGATGATTCAATAACTGCAATGATTAACTTTATGGTTACTCCATCTGTGAGAATAGGATATGCTTATGACAGTATTCAATCTGAGCTAAGTTTTTTAACAAAAGCATCTCATGAAATTTTTATAAACTTTGATATAAACTTTAAAACTAAGGTGTCTAGATCACCGCGATACTTCTAATTATATAAAATAATAATATGAAAAAAATACTAATACTTTTAATTATAGCATTGTTTAGTTTTTCTCCAATTATTGGTCAAAATAACTCAACAAAAAAAGCTGATAAGCTATTTGATAGACTTGAATTTGTAAAAGCAGCTGGTGAATACTTAAGATTAACAAAAGATAGTGATGATTATTATATAATTAGCAGATTAGCTGACTCATACTATAATATTTTTAATACACGTGAGGCAGAAAAATGGTATTCAAAAATAGTTAATAAGAATCCTGATGCTGAAGTAGTTTTTAGATATTCTCAAATGTTAAAGGCTAATGGTAAGTATAAAGAATCAAATGTTTGGATGACCAAGTTCTCAGAAATGAAACCTTATGATACAAGAGCTATTGCATTTAGAAATACGCCAAACTATATTGATAAAATAATAAAAAAAGGTAAAAGATTTAACGTACAAAACTTAAAGGATATAAATACTGTTTCCTCAGACTTTGGAGCATTTAAGTTTGATAATTCTCTTTATCTAACATCTGGAAGAAAACAAAAGGGTTCACAAAATAAGAAGTATAATAATTATACATCTGATGAAGAATATGTACTTGATGTATATAAATATGATATAATTAATGATGTGTATATAAACGAAACTCCAGTTGATGCGATAAACACAAAATACCATGAAGGAGTTATCGCTTTTAGTCCAAGTGGAGATACTATGTATTTTGCTAGAGAAACATACTATTCTAAATCATATTATAAAGACTCGATAGTAAAAAATGGATCTACCAAAGAACAGGTTAGCGTAATTAATTTATATAGAGCCACTAGGTGTACGAAAAAAGAAATTACATGGAAAAATAATGGTGATTGTAATTTTAATAAAGGATGGAATGTAACAGAATTAGAAATTAATAGTGCATACTATTCCATGAAAAATCCAGCTATTAGTTGTGACGGGAAAACATTGTATTTTTCATCTGATATGCCTGGAGGTTTTGGAAATTATGATATATATAAATCTGAAATTAACGAGGATGGAAGTCTTGGAGAAGCTGTCAACTTAGGTCAAAAAATTAACACAGAGGAACAAGAAGTTTTTCCATATATGTGCTGCGATAACAACCTATATTTTTCTTCTAATGGCCACTTAGGACTTGGAGGGCTTGATGTTTTTTACTCAAAAAATATCGATAATAAATGGGCTAATGTAAGAAATGTAGGCATCCCTGTAAACAGCAATTCTGATGATTTTGCTTTTAAAATGGGAGAGGACTGTACAAATGGATTTGTTTCTTCTAACAGGTCTGGAGGAGTTGGGAGTGATGATATCTATGCAGTTAAAAAGATTAAGCCACTATGTGATATATTGCTTGAATCAGTGATTATTGATGCTAAAACAGACAATCCGATAAACCAAGCAATAACATCTGCTACTGATGATACAGGAATTATTAATAATACAAAAGAAACAAATAATGAAGGGCTTGTAGAATTTATGTTTGAATGCGAAGATGAAATTAAATTGATGGTCAGTAAAGACGGATATGAAAGTAAAATGATAGATATTAAACTTTTAGATATTGACCCTCCATTATTAACAATAAAGCTTGACCCAATTGAGGAATTAATTGTTGAAGAAAAAATTATTCTTAATCCAATTTATTTTGAATTTGATAAATTTAATATTACTAATCAGGCTGCCTTTGAACTAGACAAGTTGGTAGCAATAATGGAAAAATATCCTGAAATGATTATTCGCGCAGAATCTCATACAGATAGTCGTGGTCCAGCCACTTATAATAAGCTTCTTTCGGACAAAAGAGCTAAAGCTACTGCTCAATATGTAATTTCTAAAGGAATTAATGAAAATAGAATTAGTGGAGTTGGAAAAGGTGAAGAAGATCCTGAAATTGATTGTTCTTCCGGATGTTCAAAGGATAAGCATGCTAAAAACAGAAGATCTGAATTTATAATTGTAACTAAGTAATGGATGAGAAAGACCAGATAGATAAAATTAAAGAACTCTTAAAAAATGATAGTTATGAAATTAGAGAATCAGGTCTAGAATTAGCTCGTTCACTTAATAATCCTATTATTTATGATGGATTATTAAGAACATGGGATAAAAATCTAGAAATGTATAACAGTGATAAATCATCGTTTCTAGAATTTGGGAATGCCCATCCCGATTTTAATAACTATATCTTGTGTTCTCTGATTATAGAAGCTTCAGCTTCATCATTTTATATTGGATACAAGCCATCCTTAATTAAAAAATTAAGTTTAAATAGATGTGCAGTAAAAAATTTAGATTTCCTTTCAAATATGCCGAATCTTTCAGAGTTGCAAATAGATGATTATGGTCTTGATAACTTAGACGGATGGAGCTACTTATCTAACCTTACCAATTTAACTTTTTTATACATCAATTCTAATTTGATGACTAATGTTAGTTTTTTAAAAAAACTTACAAAAATTAAAAATTTTAAATTTAGTGGGGGTAAAAATATCGAAAATATGGATGGAATAGCTGAACTAATAAATCTTGAAATACTAGGATTGTATGAAACTCCTTTTAATTTAGTTTGGTATGATGCGAAACGAACTGGTAATCCAGACGATGCTGAGGTAGAAGAAGAGTCTTTAGCATCTGATCAATTAGCTGTATGGTTTTCTTACATGTTTGGGTCTAAACATGTAAGAGCGTATAGAGGAAAAAGTACATATGACGAAGAAGGTTGTGAAATTCTTGAAGATGGTTCTTGTGGAGAGGTAGCCGATTTTAGACACCAATTGTATTAAAGAAAATTCAAAAATTATATATTATTTCTTGGACCAAATCTTCACTCAAGCTTTGCGCAACTGGACAACCTTTAGCAACAGCAATTAACTTTTCAGTTTGTTGACCTGTAAGATTATTCTGTTCAAAATTAATCTCGACAATTATCTTGGATATTCTTCTAGGATGTGAAGACATAATTTTAGTTACAAATGCTTTGGATTTAGGTAACTCGAAATTATTTTTAAAAGCACAAATTCCCATTACAGTTGTCATGCAACTACACAATGCTGAGGCAACTAAATCAGTTGGTGAAAAAGCATTTCCTTTACCATTATTATCAGTCGGAGCATCAGTGATAATTACATTTGAAGACTTAAGATGAGTCGATTCAGTTCTTAACTCACCAATGTAACTGTTTTCAATCGAATGTGACATAAAAATTATTCTCCAGCAACTAACACATTATCAATTTCGTATGTGGCAGATCCAGATGAAGTTGATATATATTTAAAAGCAATATATACATTTCCTCCACTGTACGAACTTAAATCAACATTTCCAGAATCAGTCCATGAAGACCAGCTACTAGCATCAGTATCTAACGTAACTGTAAGTTCAACCCAATTTCCATCAGTTGAAGGGTCTCCTCCTGAATAATCAGATGAAGCATAAACTTCTAAACTTGGTCCATTATATCTAACTACAGATTGAAAATTTAGTGTTGCTGTTGACAACGAACTTAAGTCAATAGTATCGGTAATTAACCAATCCTCATTAACATTATTTCCTCCGCTATATCCAGATATTTTTGCACTTGGTGCAGGATTACCATAAGGAGTAATTTCCCACTCCTGCTCACCCGTTACATTAACGACTGTCCAATTGTTTAAATTATTTGACGAAAAATCATCAGCAAATAAAGGATCGCATCTTGACGAATCAAAATTGACATCTTCCTTAGTATTTAACATCATAACTCTATTATCTCCAAAATAGTCCCTTGTTATAATTCCTGAAATTGTACCACTGCTTTCCGTTGGAAGCATACTATCGTTAAAATTAGAAAAAGCACTTGTTTCTAATTTTAATGTTCCGGAATCAACACAACTTTCTAAATCTCTCTGAGTATCGTAATCCTCATCTGGATCTACGTATGTTAATCCACCTAGTCCTGCAGAAAACTGAGCGCTTAATGCGCTAACATATAGTCCAATATGGCTGTCATTTATGTCAGATAAATTTAAGGCAAGAGGAACTAGAGAATAACTATTGCTAGATCTTAAAATACAATTAGATGCTCTATTTTCAGAAATTTCTGAAACTTCATCACCTGCTGGATTACCACTGCCGCCAATTGTAATGACACCATCACCCGAATTCGTTTCCCCAATAGTCAGGCCTTGTAATTTAATATAAACTTCTCTTCCAACATTGAATTGATTATAGCTATCAACTTGATTTATCGAAACTTTTATTCCAGCTGTTGCATTTTCAATTTCATCTTGCATATAGAATTCTTTATAAAAATTCCCCGTGTAATCAGAAGACGAAACATATCCTTTTACAACTAAATTTGATTCAATCTCGTTTACTTCTCCGTTTACAAATAGGTTTTTAACCTCTGAGATTGTCATTAAATCTGCTGAACCAGATTCAATTTCAGAAAGTAATTGAGTTAAATTTTGATTTTCCTCTAGCCCGATACTTTGTGGAACAGAATAATCATCGTCTTCAACGCAAGAAAGACTAAAAATTGATATAAATGTTAATAATGATATTTTGTTAAATAATTTCATATTTTTTAATTTTAAAATCTAAAGTATAAGTTTAAAAAGTAATTCGTTCCTCTACCGTACCAGTATTTGGGACCAAAAACTCGCTTTGGTTTATTTACATCTTGGAGCAATTGCTGATAGTTTGCATTTCTACCCTGCTCAAATCCTCCAGTTCTATATTTTTTATCCAATATATTATTGATACTTGCAAAAAAGCCAACATAATAATTGTCAATTTTCCAAGATTTTCCTCCAATCATATTTACAACCATATAATTGTCAAACTGTTCTTGTCTCAATAAATCTCTAGCAATTGAAACGTCATAATCGTTAAATGGTAGCCCGTCCTGCGCAAGATAAAAATTTTGAGTTCTTGTTAATGGGCTTACATCCACATATGTGTTGGTGAAAAAATTTGAGGTAACACCAATAAACCAATAATCTGGATCTCTATATTCAAATCCAAATGAATAGGCTTTTTGAGGACCACCTGCAAGTTTATAATTTTCAAGATTTGAAGGACCAACTGCAACTGTGTTGTTATCTGCTCCTAAATATAAATATGGATTATTATCATAAGTATATTGACCAATAGATGCTGCGCCCTTAAGTTTAACAGTGGGAATTATTTGGGCTTCAACTCCAAATTCAACACCTAAATATTTTTTGTCAATTCCTTGTAAAATTTCTTGTACAAATTCACTGTCTTCTGAAAAACCAACTAACCCATCCGCATAATAAAAAGATATTTCATTAGCATCTTTTACTTCAGAGTAAAATCCTGTGATTCTTCCTGTAAAAATTGGAGTCCTGAAAATGTAATTTGCATCAAAAGACATAACCTTCTCTTCGGTAATTGGGGTGTTATTTATTAATCCATTTGCATCAGTACCAACTATATTATGATTTACTCTTGAGTTTGTAAATGTATTTCTTATTGAAGGTGCTTTTTGAATATATGCAGAATTAAAATCTAAAATATGTTTACCCGAAAACTTATATGTTAATCCCACTTTTATTCCATAACCGTCAAATGAAATTTCATCACCTTCTCCAGATGAATTTCCAGCATTTGCCTCATTATCAAAAACACCATTACGTTGATATATTGTATTTGTTAAATTTCCAGCAATAAAGAATTCAAATTTATTAAAAGAAAAATCTATCATAGAAAACAAACTAATCTCTTCAACATTCATTTCATAATGATATTTAAATTTATCCCCCTCATAAATAATACTATTTGGAGATAATAAATTATAATCTAGATTATCAAAAGAATCAATATTAGAATAGGACATACCTCCTAACATATCAGAAATTTGAGCAAAATTTTCAGAAAGAAGACTTCTGTAATTAATCGATGAGCTTATTTTAATGTTATCGTTAATCTCTTTGCTGTAAGCTGAGTTAACGGTAAGTTGGGTATCATCAACTCTATCTTCATACAAAACATATGCGGCATTTAAATTAGCCTGGGTATTAGTTAAATTAGCGTCATAAATTCTATTCCAATTAATTTGTCCATTATTAATAAAATTTTCTTGCGCTAAATATGCACCCTCATAGTCAGGTCCATCTGAGTCAGCTAAGTAATAACTTGGTAAATCTTGATAATAGGCTGGACTTGGATTTGCTCCTCCTGCATAATCTAATCTACTATTACCCATTTCTCCAAACTGATATCCGATACTAGTTTCTAACGAGGATGTATTATCTATTGTCCAATCATGATTTAAAATTAATATTGGCTCAACAACTCTTTTGACTCTTGAGTTTCTTTTCTCTCCATCTTGCCAACCCCAGTATTCGTTATATTTTGTTCCCTTTAAGTCATAAACTTCTTGTGTATTAGGAGAAACTTTACCTCTTCTATTAGGCGCATAAATTGCAGCTAGATTTAAACTATGTTTATTATTGAAAATCTTTTGAACCGAAAGAAAAGCCGAGTTAGAATCGTAAAAAGAAGCATCCTGATAGCCTTCATTACCCCATCTTCTTCCTATGGATAATGAATAAGCCCATCCTTTTTCTAACATTCCAGAATTATAAGTTGCCATTAATCTGTTAGCATAGCTTCTATTAGAAGAAGAATATGTGATTCTTCCACCTTCTCCATATTCTGATGCTCTAACATTAATATTATTAGAGCCTAGTATACCTCCAAAATTATACTTTAAAGGAATAGACCCGTTAGAAAGTTCCTGGTTTCTTAATACATCGTTCAACCCTCCCCAATTACTCCATTGTGGTCTACCATTATAAAGCTTGTTCATTTTGACTCCATTTATTTGAAGAATTGCATTGTCAGAATCTAAGCCTCTCACTTTAAAAAATGAAGAACTAAATTCATAAGCAGCTGTTCTATAAAACACATCCATTGAAGAATTTAGTAAACCTGAAATATTATCTGCAGCAGAAGTGTCATCATTTAATTCATCATCACTTAATGAAATACTAAAAAGATCAACTACATCATCCGTATTTGATAAACTATTTATAGTATCTGAAGCAATTTCATTAGATTCTGTTTGGGAAAAAATATTAAAGTTTATAAGTAATATTAAGATTAATATTAGTCTTGTTTTATACATATCAATAAATATTTTCAACTATTATAATAATTGCGTTAAATTTACACTTTATTTGCATTTAAACGCGAATTTATAAATACTTTTTTATGAAGATTAAATCAATACTTTTACTGTCTATATTTATGTTGTTTTCTGCTTTCTCTGTATCTCAACAAAAGGAAAGAAAATTTAATATACATACTTTGGCTTTTTATAATCTTGAAAATCTTTTTGACACAATCAATGACGTTAACAAAAATGATGAAGCTAGCCCAATTATGGAAATAAAATTCAACAGAGGAGAAATTTTTAAGCAAAAGATTTCTAATATGGCTAAAGTAATTTCAGAAATAGGTTTAGATGTTACTAAAAGACCCCCATCGATAGTTGGCATTTGTGAAGTTGAGAACAGAAGTGTTGTTGAATCTTTAATTTCAGATGAAAAACTCAAGAAATATAACTATGGAATTGTACATTATGATTCACCTGATAACAGAGGAATTGATGTAGGTATGATTTATAATAAGGATGCCTTTTCAGTTGAAAATTCAAATTCTCATGAAGTTTATATTACAGATAATAATTCAAGTAAAAGAAGAAATACAAGAGACCAACTTGTTGTAAGTGGTTATCTCGATGGAGAATTAATGCATATTATTGTTAATCACTGGCCTTCTAGAGGAGCGGACGAAACAAAAAGAATCGCAGCGGCAAAAGTAAATAACTCTATTATTGATTCTCTAAGATATATATATAAAAATCCTAAAATAATAACTATGGGTGACTTTAATGATGATCCTTTTGATAAGAGTATTAAAAAAATAATAGGGGCAAAGAAAGAAATTAAAAATACAGGAAATAAGGATATGTTCAATCCTTATGAAGAAATCTTAGTTGATAAAGGTATTGGAACAAATGCATATCGTGATAAATGGCAATTATTTGATCAAATAATATTATCAAAACCCTTTCTAAAAAAAGATTATAAAGATTATCAGCTCTATAAAGCTGGAGTTTTTAACAAATCTTATCTAATTAATAAAAAAGGTAAATATAGAGGATATCCTTTTAGAAGTTTTTCTTACGGAACATTCACTGGTGGATATAGTGATCATTTGCCGCCATATATCTTTCTTTTAAAAGAAATAAAATAAAAAAAAAGGCTCACATAAAGTGAGCCTTTTTTTATTATAAAGTAATATTATTAGAAATTATATCTTAATCCTACATTCCATGTTCTTCCTAATCCGAAGTAACCTTGGTTAGCAGTATCAATTCCTTCATATAATACACCAGTACCATCTCCTGCTGCAATAGCAGATCTTAGTTCACTAATGTAAACATTATCAAATACATTATTAACATTTAATCTAACATCAAGTGTGGCATCATTTACAAACATTTTGTATGAAAGACCCATGTCAAAAATATGATAATTAGGTAATTTTAAATTTTCTTTAACCGCACCTACATTAGCATAAAGCTCATCATAGAATCTTACATCAGTATCAAAAGAAAGTCTTTCAGCTAAATCAACATCAAGACCTAACCCAGCAGTAAATTGCGCTGCATCTCCTACTTTTCCGCCATCAACATCTTGCTCTTCAGTACTTAGGACATTTTGATCCTCATCTTGTACTCTAGTCATTGCTTGCCCTTTATATTGCCAGTCACCCATAGAAAGGAATCCTTTCAATGTGTAAGGCACATCTTCTTGAGGTTTAGCAGAAAAAGATAATTCAACACCTTGGTGAAGTTGACTAACTCCTTCAGAAACTTCATAGAATAATTCATCGTTACTAATATAAGAAGATGCTGTTACTCTATCTGACCAATCCGTTCTGTATACGTCTACTCTTAAAGATAAATTATCTACTTCATATACGTATCCAGCTTCTAGACCAAGAATGGTTTCATTAGAAGTACTTGGATTAACTCTATTTGTATAATTCAGGTAAATATTGTCAAAATAAGGAGCTCTTGAATAGTATCCAGCATTAACATATGCTTGACCATTTTCACCAACACCAAATCCAACACCAGCCTTAGCATTGTAACCAAGATTATCTACTTTTTCAGATTCAACACCATCAGTAATTCCATCAGGTAAAGCTTCACCAGTCCATTGAGAAGAAGTACCGTCAATCAATGATTGATCAGCATACTGATAATGATCCCATCTCTGGTACATTGTCTGAGAAACCGATCCTTGGAAGAATGCTGAAAAATCATCCTTTGAGTACTCTAATTGAGTAAACAATCCTCCATAAGAAATTCTCTCATCATTGCTATAAGCAATTTTTTGATCTTCATCGAAGTTGTTAAAAGTAGCTTCCCATGGATTAGCACCCATGCTTTCAGTAGCAATTACGTACTTATATGTTCCATAAGTTCCATATGTGTCGTGATTGTTATTTTGATCTCTTAATCTAATATTCTCTTGCCAAGAAGTTAAACCGTGGAAATTCTCAACAATTCTAAAGTGCTCACCATAGTAAGTTCTTAAATCAGCACCAACATTAAAAGTTAAGTTATCAGATAATTGAGTTTCGTAATTTGATACCATACCAAACCAGTTGTGCATATTCATAGATGCTCTTGTAATATAACCACCCTCTGCTGCATAGTTTCCACCAGCACCTGAAGTTGAGTTATTGTAAGCATAAATTGCATCATAATCAATGTAACCTTCGTCATTTCTGATTCTTTGACCTCTACCTCCAGTACCACCACCATTACCAGTAGAAGCATATAATACCGTAGATAAACTAGACTTATCATCAATAGTATAATCCCAGTTTAAATTAAATACTGGTTTGTGATAAAAGTTTCTTCTTTCAGTAAGATATCTGTCTCCGTGATAACCATAGTTGTTATTATACTTTCTACCCTTCTCTAAATAAGTTGCAATAGATTTAGTAAAATTCTGGTCATGCCATTGTGGAGCACCAGTCATTAAGAAGTTAAAGTTGTGCTTGTCGTTCATTTTGTATCCTAAAGAAAGGAAATAAGTTTGACCTTGACCAAATGTACCTTCAGCGTATCCATCACCTTGCCAGTGAGTTAATAACATACTAGTTGACCAACCATTGTCTTTTTCACCTGTGTCATAAGAAAAGGTTGTTTTTAAGTAGTTGTCATTAGCAAAACCTGCATAAGCAAATCCGCCTTCACTTTTAGATGTAGATCTCATTACAAAGTTAACCGTACCACCAACTGATGATATAGCTAATTTTGAAGCACCCAAACCTCTCTGAATCTGAACAACATTTGCAATGTCATTCATCCCAGACCAGTTTGACCAGTACATTTTACCGTCTTCCATACCATTAATTGGCTGACCATTTAACATGAAAGCAGTATTTGTTTGATCAAAACCACGTACAGAAATTCTTGTATCTCCAAAAGCACCAGATTGACCTGCCACATAAATAGAAGGTGTGTTAGCAAGAGTCATTGTAATATCTTGCGTTCCGATTTTCTTTTGAATTTCTTCTCCTGTAATAGTTGATACAGCTATAGGAGTTTTTCTGTCTTCAGCAAGGTCAACTACCCCACCTCCAACTAAGACAATCTCCTCTAATTCCTCAAGATCTTCCCAATTTTCTTCAGAAGATTCCTGAGCATAAATTGTAGTTCCCATAAGTAAAAGAGCTACAAAAAATAATTTGTGAGTAATGTTTTTCATAATTTGTTTTAAGTTTAATTATATTATTACAGAACAAAAATAGATAATATTTATAACTTAATTACCTGAAGGAGAATTAATTATTCTC
Organism: uncultured Bacteroidota bacterium; assembly: GCA_902510415.1. Lineage (GTDB taxonomy): Bacteria > Bacteroidota > Bacteroidia > Flavobacteriales > Flavobacteriaceae > MED-G13. Next base: position 14,292 of record CABXBH010000012.1, read on the forward strand.
CAATTATTAACATTAATTTAACTAAATCTTTCTGCTAATCTGTTGAAAGATACTTGTTCAGAAGGTTTCTTGTTGATGAATCATGGGAATTAAAATCTTGATTTTCAATATCTTTAAGAATATTATTAGCAAGTTTCTTTCCAAGTTCTACTCCAAACTGGTCAAAACTTAGAATATTCCAAATAACCCCTAAGGAAAATATTTTATGCTCGTACATTGAAATTAAAGACCCTAAACTTCTAGGAGTCAATTTTCTGATAAGAATTGTATTTGTCGGTCTATCACCTTTGAAAAGTTTATGGTTTGAATCCGTCTCTTTATCATTTGTGCCAAACATTAGAGCTTTGGTTTGGGCAAAGAGATTAGCCATTAGAATATTATGATGTTGTTTATTACCCTTAATTGGCTTAGAAAAGCCTATAAAATCTAATGGGATTATTTTAGTTCCCTGATGAAGGAATTGAAAAAAGGAATGCTGTGCATTTGTACCTGTTTGACCCCAGATTATCTGACCTGTTTGATAATTAACGAGATTTCCTGACCTATCTGTTTGTTTTCCGTTACTTTCCATTGAAGCTTGTTGCAAATATTTGCTAAAACTTTTAAGATTTTCGGAGTATGGAATTATTCCATGAGACTGAAACCCAAAAAAATTATTATACCAAAGAGTAATACATGCAAGTACAACAGGAATGTTTTTAGGAAAATCAGAAGTTCTAAAATGTGTATCCATAATCCTTGCACCTTCTAGCAATTCAGCAAATTTCTCATATCCAATTGATAAACTAATGGAAACACCTACGGAGCTCCATAATGAAAACCTACCACCAACCCAATCCCACATAGGAAATATATTCTGAGAATCTATTCCAAATTCTACTGCTTTTTCTGTATTACTGCTGACAGCTATGAAATGCTTGGAAATCTGTTCCTTATCAGCAAAATTTAAAAACCAATCTCTAACAGTATTAGCATTAGTAAGAGTTTCAATAGTTGTGAAAGTCTTGGATACAATGATAAAAAGTGTGTGTTCAGGATTAACTTTTTTTAATATTTCATGTACATGATCTCCGTCAACATTACTTATAAAATGGGTGTTTAAATGAGTCTTATAATGAGATAATGATTCAATAACCATTGATGGTCCTAAATCAGACCCACCAATTCCTATATTTACTATATCCGTAATTTTATGTCCTGAAAAACCTTTATGATTTCCTGAAATGACACTTTCGCTAAACGATTTTATTTTTTCCTTGGCACTATTAATTTCAAGTATAACATTTTTATCATTGACAAATATCTGTTCATCCTTATTTGCTCTTAAGGCAGTGTGGAGAACGGGTCTTGACTCAGTAGAATTTATTTTATTACCATTAAAATATTTTTCAATTGATGATTTAAAATCAATTTCCTTCAAAAAGTTGTTAAATAAATTAATCGTTTCTTGATTGATTTTGTTTTTTGAAAAATCAACATAAAAATCATTCCAATCTATACTTAAAGTATCTGCCCTATTAACGTCATTAGCGAAAAAATCATAAATGTGAATACCACTAATGTCATTAAAATGATTTTTTAACTTTAACCAGGATTTAGTTTTAGTAGGATTTATAGACTTTAATGGCATTATTCAAAGATTATCTGATTTAATGATTCCTCCAAAGGAATTTTATAAATATCAAAATTAGCTTTTAATTCCTTAGGAACAGGTTTTCCCGGTGGTAATTTTTGTTTAAAAGGATCAACTTGTTTTCCATTTTTCCAAAATCTATAACATACATGTGGACCAGATGTATTCCCTGTCATACCAATTCTTCCAATTACCTCACCTTGCTTAACATATTGACCTTGTTTTACCCTTCCTTTCTTTTGCATATGTAAATACTGGGTGGCATACTTATTATTATGTTGGATTTTAACATAATAACCATTTCCTCTTGTATAAGATGATTTTATCACTTTACCGTCAGCAGTTGCCATTATTGGTGTCCCAGTTGGAGCTGCAAAATCAGTACCCTTATGAGGGCGCACTTTGTTACCATAATAAGCTATTCTTCTTTTTAAATTATATCTTGAAGAAATATTACTAAACCTTAGCGGAGATTTTAAAAATGTGCGCTGTAAACTACTTCCATTCTGATCAAAAAATTCAGGAGTTTTCTTCAACGAATCTACTACGAAATTATATGCATACAATTCTTCCCCGTTATGCTGAAAGTATGCGGCATCAATACTTTTTATTCCAACCAATATAGTATCCTCTATATATCTTTCATTATAAACTATCTTAAACCTATCACCTTTTTGAATTCTAGTAAAATCTATTGTCCAAGCATATATGTCTGAAAGTTGGTTTATCAATTCCCATGGTAATCCATTTTGATCCATTGTTTCAGATAAACTGTTATTAATAATACCAGAAGTTGATTTTTTTACAATTTTAAACGGCTTTTTTTGATTATACGCTGTAATTGAATCAAAATTTGAAAAATCAATTACAACATAATTAAGAAGATTTGGCTGATATATAAAATATTGTGGATTAGGCAGGCTATCTTTAGATGAAAGTATTACGTAAGGTTTACCTGCTGTTAACCATCTTACATCAAACGAATCTTTAATGCTTTGAACAATATTGTAGATTTGAGAATATGATAATTTGTTTCGCAACATTATTTCTCCAAAACTATCTCCAAATTTAATTGTATCTCTGTCAACTTTATAATTATCTAAGTTAAATCCAAATTCAATATTTTCTTTTTCTTTGACAAAAACCTCAACATCAAAGTTTTTATTATAAATCCAGCTTATCATATAATAAGTTGTAAAAATAATAGCTGTAAGAATTGAAGTAACTACTAAAATTTTAATAAATTTTTTCATTTAATAAATTTAATTTCAAACGGATTGTTAAGATTACTAAACGATTCTAAATCAATTCTAATTGAACCAACAATTAAGTCAGCTTTTATTCTCAAGGGGATTCTGTTTTTATCAGCACTTATCCACATAGTTAAGCTTTCATCTTTTTTAAAAACCCTTCCTGACTGAACATAAGGCTGGATTTTGAAACATAAAATTTTTCCAAAATTAGTATTTATAATTTCAGTTGACAAATACTTAATTTTTAATTTATAATTTTCATTATCAAAAAACATATCAATTACTAATTCATTATTTTGATCTAAATCATCCATTTTAAAAAAGTTTCTTAAATAGTAGAAAACCGAAACCATATCCTGAGAATTTTCTTTTATTGGAAATCCTTTTGATGTATTTTTTTTTAAATCAATTACAGTAGCAATTTGTTTGTTTTGATTAAATAAAATTTCTAAGTTTTTTGTGTAACCACCTTCATCGATATTTCTGATGAATTTATCAGGTACTATGTTATTTTTATTAAAATAACTTTCATACCTATCATTAACCCTAAAAAATAAATTTACAGCACCTGTGCTTTTGCCTATCATCTTGGCATGAAATAAGTTATTGTTGTTATTATATTCATTTAAATTCACTGTAGCCTCTCCAGCCTTAAACCATCCACTGTAAGAGATTTTATATTTAAACCACTCCCCAGATTTAAACGCTAAATTATTTTGTGCAATTGAATAATTTAAAAAAATTAATGAGAGCATTAAAAAATAATATTTCATCTATTTATTGTAATAATTGTAAATAATTTTTGCTTTGGTTTCTCCAACAATTTTTTTTAGTGATTTAAGTGATTTAGTTTTTATCTTTTTTACTGATTTAAATTGTTTTATCAAGCTAAACACTGTTTTTTCTCCTACACCTTTTATATTCTGAAGTTCAGAGTCAATAAAAGATTTGTCCCTTCTATTTCTATATTGTCTTAAACTAAAGCGGTGTGCCTCATCTCTCAACTTTTGAATTAATTTTAGTGATTCTGATTTTTTATCAATATATATTGCTGTACTCTCATCAGGAAAATAAATTTCTTCTAGTCGCTTTGCAATTCCAATAATTGTAATTTGTTTTTCAATGCCTAACTCTTTTAATGAACTTACAGATGAAGAAAGCTGTCCTTTACCGCCGTCAATTATAATTAAATTTGGAAGTGCTTGATCTTCTTTAATCATCCTTGAATATCTGCGATAAACTACTTCTTTCATTGACGCAAAATCATTTGGTGAGGTAACAGACTTTATATTAAAATGTCTATAATCTTTTTTTGAGGCTTTACCGTTTTTGAAAACAACACAAGCAGAAGACGGAAAAGAACCTTGAAAATTTGAATTATCAAAACACTCAATATGTACTGGAAGATTATCCATATTTAAATCTTTTTTAAGATTTTTTAAAATTCTATCAAAAGAATTTTCAGATTTTATAGATGATTTAAAAAAGTTAATCTTATAGTTTTTAATGTTTCTAATTGACATGTCAAGCAAATGTCTTTTATCCCCTAGAATAGGTAAAACTAATTTATTATAATCCATGCATTCAACTTTAATATTTGAACACATCTCGTTTGAATTAGACATGAATTTAATTTTAATCTGAGGAATTAGTTGCTCTAATATTTTATTATCATCATTAATCAAATATTTTTTTACATGTGTGTTAAAAGAGCTAATAATATAGCCATTAAAAATTTGTGTGAAGTTTACATATGCATAACTATCATCAGAAATAATGGAATAAATATCTAAGTCTTTAATTTTTGAACTTACAACCATAGATTTAGATTGGTACTTTTCCAAGGCTTTTAATTTATTTTTACACTCATCTGCTTTTTCGTATTCTTCAAGATTTGAATAATGAATCATTTGGTCTTTTAATTGTTTTTTTGGTCTTGAAAATTTGCCTTTGAGGATGTTTTTCACAGATAATATTATCTGATTATATTTTTTTTCAGAAATCAGTTCTTTAGATGAGAAATCATCTTTTTCAAAACCTAAAATTATAAAATGACTGTTTTTTTCCAACACTCTCAAGGACAATTTAATATCAAAATCATTAATAATTTTTTCAGATAAGTTATAATTGGTTTTTCGTATCGGATATATATTATTTATTAAATCAAGTAAAGTATTAATTGTCTTAATATTTGTATAAGGACCAAAATATTCAGAGCCATCCTTTACAACTTTTCTTGTTAAAAAAACTCTTGGAAACCTTTCATTTTTTATGCAAATCCACGGATATGATTTTCCATCCTTTAAAAGTATATTGTACTTAGGCTTAAACTTCTTTATTAAGTTATTTTCAAGGAGAAGTGCATCAGACTCAGTTTCTACTAAAATAATTGAAATATCATGAATATTTGAAACTAACGACCTAGTCTTTTCATCGGCCTTTTTACCGGTAAAATAAGATCTAACACGATTTCTTAAATTTTTAGCTTTACCTACATAAATCACTGTTTTTGATTTATCTAAAAATTTATAAACACCAGGTGAGGTTGTTAGGTTTTTTAAAATGTCTGAAATAGAATTTTTAGGCATATTTCAAAAATACCACGAAAGTAAGTTAAGTGTAATACTATTTCTGCATATTTTTTGCTTCAATACTCAATGTTGCATGAGGAACAAGCTTAAGTCTTTCTTTAGAAATTAGCTTTCCTGTGACCCTACAAACTCCATAAGTCTTATTTTCAATTCTAATTAAAGCAGTTTTTAAGTCTCTAATAAATTTCTCTTGTCTAAGAGCTAATTGAGAATTTGACTCCTTACTCATTACCGTACTCCCCTCGTCAAAAGCCTTGAAGGTAGGCGAAGTATCCTCAGTTCCATTATTATGGTCATTCATATAAGCACTTTTAATAAGCTCAAGATCATGCTTAGCTTTATCAATTTTTTCATTAATCAGGATTTTAAACTTTGCTAAATCCGAATCTGAATATCTAATATTTACATCTTTCATAATTTCAAACTTTAGTTATAAATATCTTGGTTTTTAATTTATCAAATATAACATCTAATCCACTTTCAGCAGCAATATCAAATTGAATAGTGCTTGAGAGTGTTTCTGTTTTTACATATTCTAAGTTATTATTAATTGCATTTTTGATTTTTTCATCACCATTAAATATCAGGTTAATTCTATCGGTTACCTCAAATCCTTTAGATTTTCTAAGGTTTTGAATTTTACTGACAAGTTCTCTTGCAATTCCTTCTTCTTTTAAGTTATCGTCAACATTAATATCAAGAGCAACAGTGATACTCCCTTCATTAGCAACCAACCAACCTTCAATATCCTTTGATGAAATCTCAAAATCATCAATATTGAAAGTTATAGTTTTTTTGTCAATTAATAAATCAATTTTTCCAGTTTTTTCAAGCTCAATTATTCTTTCATTATTGATTGAATTTATTTGATTTGAAATCTCTTTCATAAATCTACCATACTTTGGTCCTAATGTTTTGAAATTAGGTTTTATAGACTTCACCAAAAGATTTGATTCACCTTCAATAAATTCGATATTTTTCACATTTACCTCACGCTTAATTTCATCTGAAACACTATCTACAATCTCTTTTTCTAAAGCACTTTTCACAGGGATTAAAATTCTAGATAATGGCTGTCTAACCTTTATTTTTTCCCTTGCTCTTAATGATAATGTTAATGAAGATATAGTTTGTGCATACTGAATCTTTTTCTCTAATTTTAAGTCAATTTTTGATTTATCTGCAATCGGAAAATCTTCTAGATGAATACTTTCATTATAATCGATATTGATGTTATTTGTCAGGTCAATAAACAACCTATCCATAAAAAAAGGTGAAATCGGAGATGATAACTTAGCAACATCAGTTAGAACCTGAAATAAAGTTTGATATGCTGAAATTTTATCTTGCTCATATTCACCTTTCCAAAATCTTCTTCTACTTAATCTAACATACCAATTACTTAAATTATCTATAACAAATGAACTTATAGCCCTTGCAGCCTTAGTTGGTTCATAATCATTATAATAATTATCAACCTTTAATATTAAGGAGTTTAGTTCAGAAATAATCCACCTATCTAATTCCGGTCTTTTTATAAAATCAATTTCTTTCTCAGCAAACTGAAATTTATCAATGTTAGCATAAAGGGCAAAAAATGAATAAGTATTATATAATGTACCGAAGAATTTTCTTTTTACTTCTTCTACTCCATTTAAATCGAATTTAAGATTATCCCACGGGTTAGAATTAGAAATCATATACCATCTGGTAGCATCGGGGCCAAATTCAGATAAAGTCTTGAATGGATCAACTGCATTTCCTAATCTTTTGGACATTTTTTGACCTTCCTTATCAAGAACTAAACCATTTGAAATTACGTTTTTATAAGATACTGAACCAAAAACCATTGAACTGATAGCATGTAAAGTGTAAAACCATCCTCTAGTTTGATCAACTCCTTCAGCAATAAAATCAGCAGGGAAAAATTTCTTGTTATCTATAAATTCTTTGTTTTCAAAAGGATAATGCCACTGAGCATATGGCATACTTCCAGAATCAAACCAAACATCAATCAAATCTGATTCACGATACATTTTTTTTCCTGAATCAGAAACTAAAATTATTTCATCAACTATATTTTTATGAATATCAATCTTTGAATAATTTTCATCAGAAAAATTGTTAATCTCAAAATCAGAAAACAAGTTACTTTTCATAAAACCGCAGTTGACAGACTTATCCATTTCATTAATTAACTCCTCTATTGATCCAATGCAAATTTCTTCTTTTCCGTCTTCGGTTCTCCAAATTGGTAGTGGAATTCCCCAAAATCTAGATCTTGAGAGGTTCCAATCGTTAACATTTTCAAGCCACTTTTCAAATCTACCTTCACCTGTAGATTTTGGTTTCCAGTTAATTTTTTTATTTAATGAAACCATATTACTTCTATACTTAGAAGCTTTTATAAACCATGAATCTATTGGATAATAGAGAATTGGTTTGTCAGTTCTCCAGCAATTAGGGTAAGTGTGTTTATACTTTTCTACTTTAAACGCTTTGTTGTCTGTCTTAAGCTGAATTGCAAGTTCAACATCTACTGATTTTTCGGGAATATTTTCGTTATTGTAGTATTCATTCTTGACAAACTTTCCTGCTAATTCTCTCATTTCAGGCCTAAACCTTCCTTGTAAATCTACAAGTGGTGCAAGTTCATCGTTTTTGTCCTTTACCAACATTGGAGGTACAGGTGGATTTGCAGCTTTAGCAACTAAAGCATCATCTGCACCAAAGGTTGGGGCGGTATGAACAATACCAGTACCATCACTTGTGGTTACAAAATCTCCAAGTATAATTCTAAATGCGTTTTCAGGATTGGAATGCGGTTTGGCATAGTCTAAAAGTTGTTCATATTTAATGTTTTCTAAATCAGCACCCTTAAATGTAGATATTTTAAAATAAGGGATACTTTTGGAATTAAACTTATAATTTTCAATTTCGTTAATGTTGTTCACTTCAAAATAATTATTAGAAAATTGCTTAGAAACTAAGTCTTCAGCAACAATATAGTCAGCAATAACTCCAGTGTATTGGTTAAATGATTTAATTAAAGAATAATTAATTTTTGGTCCAACTGTTAAGGCAGTATTACTAGGTAAAGTCCAAGGAGTAGTTGTCCAGGCTAGAACAAAAATATCTATATCAGAGGCTAAAAATTTAGGTAAATTATTTTTTATCAACTTAAATTGAGCAGTAACGGTTGTATCGGTTACATCCTGATATGTGCCCGGCTGATTTAATTCATGAGAACTAATGGCTGTTCCAGCCTTAGGAGAATAAGGCTGAATTGTATAACCTTTATACATTAAATCCTTATTATAAATTTCCTTGAGCAACCACCATACTGATTCCATATATTTTGGGCTATATGTTATATAAGGGTCGTCAACATCTACCCAATAACCCATTTTCATAGTTAAATCATTCCAAATATCGGTATATTTCATTACAGCTTTTTTGCACTCTTTATTGTAATCTTCAACTGATATTTTTTTACCGATATCTTCTTTTGTTATACCTAAGGCATTTTCAACACCCAGCTCTATAGGAAGTCCGTGAGTATCCCAGCCAGCCTTACGTTGAACATGAAAACCTTTCATAGTTTTGTATCTTAAAAAGATATCCTTAATCGATCTTGCTAAAACATGATGTATCCCTGGAAGACCATTAGCTGAGGGAGGGCCTTCAAAAAAAATAAATGAATCTTGATTTTTTAGTTTATCTATCGATTTTTTAAAAATATCTCTATCATTCCAGTATGAAAGTATCTCATCTGAAATTTTTGAAAGATTTAATTTTTTGTATTCCTTAAAAATCATTAGATATTTTTAAAATTTATCGTAAATGACGTATGGAGGCGAAATTACTAAATTTACTTAAACAATTAGGAAATGTTATCTATCAAATCCTCTATCCTAGTTAAATAAACTATATCAATTTTTTTGGAAGATATTGTATCACAATACTTTGAAACAAATATCTTAGAGAAACCTAGTTTTTCTGCCTCTTTAATTCTTTGATCTATCCTGCTTACAGGTCTTATTTCCCCTGAAAGACCCACCTCTGCTGCAAAGCAATAATCTTCAGGTATATTAAAATCACTATTTGAAGATAAAATCGCAGCAATAATTGCTAAGTCATTTCCAGTATCTTCAACTTTCAAACCACCGGTTATATTTAGAAAAATATCTTTTGAGCTTAAGTGAAAACCTGCTCTTTTTTCAAGAACGGCTAATAACATATTTAATCTTTTGGAGTTTATTCCTGTAGTGCTTCTTTGGGGTGTTCCGTAAACTGCAGTACTGACCAAAGCCTGAACTTCTATTAAAAAGGGTCTAGACCCTTCAACTGATGCACATATAGCTGTTCCACTTAATTTTTGATCTGAATTGCCAATCAAAATCTCTGATGGATTTATTATTTCCTTAAGTCCTTCAGAAACCATTTCATAAATTCCAATCTCATTTGTAGAACCAAATCTATTTTTTTTAACTCTCAAAATTCTGTACAAATGATTTCTATCTCCTTCAAATTGCAAAACAGTATCGACCATATGTTCTAAAACTTTAGGACCAGCAATATTTCCATCTTTATTTATATGCCCGATTAGCATAATAGGAATTGAGGTCCTTTTTCCAAAATTTATAAGTTCAGCAGTACATGTTTTAAGCTGTGTTATACTGCCCTGCATAGAATCGATGGTTGATGTAACTAAAGTTTGTATTGAATCTATTATTATTAAATTCGGTTTAATTTTTTCAGCCTGTGAAAATATATTTTCTACTTTGTTTTCCGAATAAATTAAACACTCCTTATTTGAATATTTTATTCTGTTTGCTCTAATTTTTATCTGATTGTCACTTTCTTCACCCGAAACATATAAAACTCTGTGATTAATTTTTAGAGAAATTTGTAAAAATAAAGTGCTTTTTCCAATCCCAGGCTCACCACCAAGTAAGGTAATTGAACCCGGTACAATTCCTCCACCCAAAACTCTGTTAAATTCATTGTCATTAGTTTCAATTCTAAACTCATCTTTAATCTTTATATCATCAATTGATTTAGGTTTGCTATTGGAATTATTTAAATCTGATTTTGTATGATCCCATAATTTATCTTTTTTGACATCTTTAATTTCTTCTGAGATTGAATTCCAAGTATTGCACTTATTGCATTGGCCTTGCCACTTAGCATATTCTGCTCCACATTCTTGACAATGAAAAGTGCTTTTAATTTTTGTCATAATTAAAAATTGAAATCTTCTTTGATTCTATCAGCAAGCTCTATTAAATAATCTTTTGTTAATCCCTCCACCTCATTCATATTATATGCAGATCTATATAAATGCATAGCTTTTTCAGGATTTCCTGTTTCCTCGTAAAATCTACCCTTGTAATAACTTGGTAAAATAGTTGCTGGGTACTCCTCAAAAGCTAATTTTGAAAGATTTTCATATAATTCAAAATACTCATTTTCTTCAATAAACTCCTCAATTGCCATAAAATCATTAACAGAAATTGTTTTATCAATGTCATAAAATTCTTTTATTAAATTGTACTTGTTTTTCAAATAATCAATAGGAGAAGAATCAAGTTTTGAAATAATTGAATCATACTCTACTTTATCAATATCAGAGTATAAAGAATAAGTAGTTCTAATTGAATTTGGAACACTAACAGAAGGTAAAATATAATGATTTTCATCATTGAAAATTATAGACTTAAATTTTAAGTTTTTATTATTAATTGAATCTAAAGAATTACTGAGAAAAGTAACATTATTGTAAATAGTCTCAAAATCCTTTTTGGATGATGATATAGTATAAATAATTTTAGAATTAGTATTTGATAAATTTTCTGATAAATAAATGTCCATTTTATCTGACAATTTGGGGCTAATCGAAATCACTCCCCGAATTAAAGGATTAGGCTTTAACAGAAAAAAATTAGCAAAATTTGCCGTTCTTTCTTGACCTACAATTACTTTAAAGTCTGATACCCTATAATTCTTCGATATATATGGAATTAGTTCATTAACAATAAAATCAAAAAAGGAAGCAGTTGAAGTGATTGGAGTGAAAGTTAAATTATCAAAAACACTAGTGTCTTTAAACCTCGTTTCTCTCTGGTTTATCCCAACAACTAAATTTTCTGGAATATCACCCCAATATGATAAATAATCCGTACTACCTGAGACTATGTTAAACATATAATCTCCATCTAGTACAATCATTAAAGGGTAGTTTTTATCAGATTCCAAATCATAAGATCTAGGCAGCTGAATTTCAATTGATCTTTTTTCGTTTAAATATTTTGATAGAATTGTATCATTAATTCTTGAAACAGCTAAAGAATCAAGAGATTGGGAATAACACACATTCATTGAAATCAAAATCAATAGAAAATTAAAAACGTTTTTCATTAAATTTTATTTCTGTTAATGAAAGGTAATATAAATAGAGATAATCCTCCAAAAATTACAACCATCATTGTTTGAGATAACCACATAACCCATCCAAAAGCCAAACCTGTAGTAGATTGGATTCCATACCATCCTAAAGATTCTTCAACAGCTAATGGATATATTCCAATTCCTCCATTTGATAACATAATAGATAAAGCAGCAAGTGTAAATGAAATCATTAATTGAAAAAAAGATGCATCATATAACTCAATAAATGCCTTAGAAGTGACCCAAAACATTAAAACATACATTAGCCAAATAAATATTGTATGCAGGATAAAATAAAACCTTTTTTCCATTTTAAAAATAACAATAAGCCCCTCTAATAGTCCATTGAAAAATTTTGAAATAGGTGCATTTAAGCTTGTTTTTTTTACAATTTTAAATATTAAGATAAAAAGCAGAAGAATTACTCCAAATATCAATAGAATAGTTGTAAAATTCTTTCCTTGAATCAAGAACAATAATTTCTCTGAAATTCTTTCAAACTCCACAATAAGTCCGATAAAGATAATTATAAGGATACATAAAACATCAATTGCTCTTTCAGCTACAATTGTTCCTAAAGTTTTTTCAAGAGGTATATTTTCATATTTTGAAATCATAGTTCCCCTTGCAATATCACCAGCTCTAGGAATAGTATAATTAATCAGATATGCTGAAAAAACAGCTAAAGTGCTGTTTAAAAAACCTAATTTATAACCCATTGGTTCAATTAAATATTTCCATCTATAAGATCTAGAAATGTGACTTAAAGCCCCTAGCATGATCCCTGCTACTACCCATGAATAATTAATTTTATAAAAGTATTGAGTGAAATCAGAAAAATTAATATTTCTAAAAGAGTAATAAATACAAAAAACTCCAATAAATATCGGTAATAAATTTTTTAAATAATTTTTATAGTTAAAAGCCAATTTAGTTTAAAAGATTATTTTCCTCATTAGGAAAAATTATACTTGGTGCAAAGCTTTTTGCAGCTTCAATGCTCATTGATGCATAAGTTATTAGAATCAAAACATCTCCTAAACTTACTTTCCTAGCCGCAGCTCCATTTACAGTTATTTCTCCGGAACCTCTAGCTCCAGGAATAACATAAGTTACAAATCTCTCACCATTATTATTGTTAACTATATGTATTTTTTCTCCTTCAATAATATTGGCTGCATTCATCAAATCTTTGTCAATAGTAATACTTCCAATATAATCTAAATCAGCACCTGTTACTTTTACTCTGTGAATTTTAGATTTTACAATTTCTATATTCATAAATATTAATATAATTTAATGTTATCAATTAATCTTACACCTGAAATATCTGCAGCAATGAAAGCTCTATATTTCTTTTTTTTATCTCGTTTTAAAGTTGGTTGTAAATATCGTTCATCGGCAATTACAAAATAATCTAATTTTATTTGAGGAAACTTTGCTAATAATCTATTCACTTTTTCTTCAATATTAGTAATATCTAACGTGTCAAAATTTTCCTTTGCAAAACTAAGTGCTTTAAATAAATATTTTGCAGTTTTTTTTGAAGAAATATCTAGCTTATTATTTCTTGAACTTAAAGCAAGACCATCATCTTGTCTAATTGTATTACATCGAATTACTTTGGTGTTAAATTTTTTTGCAACAACAAGATTTTCAATAATACGTAGCTGTTGAAAATCTTTTTCGCCAAAATAAATCTTATCAGATTTAACAATCAATAATAACTTATTTACCACTGTTGCAACACCCTGAAAATGACCCTCTCGATATTTACCCTCCATGTGTTGATCAAGATTGTCAAAATCAAAATGGTCAGATTTAAGTTCTCCAGAATAAATTTCTTTTGAATTTGGATGAAATAAAACTATCTCATTATCTAGAGACTGTAATAATTTTTTGTCTCGTATTATATTAGATGGATATGTGTTTAAATCATTGGAGTTATTAAACTGTGTTGGGTTAACAAAAACGGAAACAATTGTGCAATCATTTTCAAGTAAAGATTTTTCTACTAAAGATAAATGACCTGCATGTAATGCCCCCATAGTTGGAACAAAACCAATAATTTTTCTTTCAGATATAAGCTTATTTATATGATTTTGTAATGCAGAAACACTCTTGAAAACTAACATTTTAATAAAAAATTAACAGGGTATAAACTTAATACATTGCAATTAATCTACATAATTTTTGTAATTTTGCTTCCTCGTAGGGACACTTCAAATTTTGAATTAATGAAAAATAGAAAGATTTTATATGTATCGTCTGAAGTAGTACCATACCTACCGGAGTCTGAAATTTCTTCAATGTCTTTCGAAATTCCTAAGATGGTTAACAAACAAGGTGGCCAAATTAGAATATTTATGCCTAGATATGGGAATATAAACGAAAGAAGGCACCAATTACATGAAGTTATTAGGCTTTCTGGATTAAATCTTGTGATTAATGATCTTGATATGCCGTTAATTATTAAAGTTGCATCTATTCCAAAAGAAAGAATACAGGTGTATTTTATTGATAATGAAGAATACTTCAAAAGAAAAGCAACTTTTACTGACAGTGAGGGAAAGTTATTCAAAGATAATGACGAAAGAGCAATATTTTTTGCTAAAGGAGTTTTTGAAACTATTAAGAGATTAAATTGGCCTCCAGATATTATTCATGTTCACGGATGGATGGCAGCACTTTTACCATTGTATTTAAAAAACATATACAAGGATGAGCCTATTTTTCAAAACAGCAAAATAATTACATCATTATATGGAAATGAATTTGAAAAAACATTAAACAAAACAATGATTGATAAAATTATTTTTGATGAAATTGAAGAAAAACATATTAGTGAACTGAAAAAGCCAACCTATGAAAATCTTATGAAAATTGCTATCGATTCATCTGATGCTATTATTAAAGGTTCTGAAAATATTTCTCCCAAAATCAATGAATATCTAAAGAAATTTAAAAATCCTATACTTGAATTTCACCCTGTTGACTCCTTTTCTGAACCTTACGTGGAATTTTATAACGATTTACTTTCATAACAAGTCATGAATTTTAATTTCTTTAAAATATTTATCTTCTTATTACTTATAGTTTCATGCGAAAAGGACTTTGCAAGTTTTGATTCACAAGTTGTAAACTCCGATAATGCAATTAATTTCTCAACAAATAGTGTTGAGTATGGATTGACAACTAGATCTGAAATGGTAAACCCTGTTCAGTCAAATAACTTACCCTCCTTTTTATTAGGAAGTTATACTCATCCACAATACGGTAGATCGAATTCAAGCTTTGTAGGACAAATGGTGCCAGAAGATTATGATCATGATTTTGGAGATAATGTTGTTTTGGATTCAGTCGTTTTAACAATACCCTATTACTCCAGGGGAATAGATACTAGCGAAGAAGGTGATATCACATATGAAATTGATTCAGTATATGGAAACTCGCCTGTAAAAATATCAGTTTACAAAAACAATTTTTTTCTTAGAACTTTTGATCCGTTTTCTGATTTTAACTCCTCCCAAGGATATTTTTCAAACGGTTCATTATCGGTCGAGGAAATCATTGATGCAACACAATTAGAAGGAGAACTACTTTTCGAAATTGATGACTTTACTCCTAGTGAACAGCAAATTAATTTAACAGAACTTGATACTGCAGGGAATCCCTATGTTGCCCAAAGAATTGCCCCGGCATTAAGATTCAAACTTAATAATCCCAATGATGATTTTTGGGAAAGCAATTTTTTTGAAAATGAGGGAAATCAAGTTTTAACTAATGAACCCAATTTCAAAGAATTTTTCAGAGGACTATATATAAAAGTTGAAAGCAATTCAGATGGTTCTATGATGTTGCTGAATTTTGCGTCTTCAAACTCTAAACTTACAATTCACTATACTTCTGATAATACAAATATTGGAGATAGCGATACTGGTTCTGTTGATGAGATTGAAACCAATCAACACGAATACGTTATAAATTTTTCAGGAAATTTGGTGAATTTATTTGATAATGAAACATTAATCGATGTAAGTACAATGGAACAAACCAATGGTAATGAGAACATTTTTCTAAGAGGTGGAGAAGGAATAGTGTCAACGCTTGATTTGTTTGGTGGAACAATTACAAATGATAATGGTGATGAAATAAGTGAATTTGAACATTTCAAAGATTTCTTTTATGATGAAATTTCTGACGAACCAATTAGAATAATCAATGAAGCTTACATAGAATTTTTTGTGAATCAAAATTTTTCAAATGATGATGAACCTGAAAGAATTTACATTTATAATTATGAGCAAAACTCTGCGTTAATAGATTATTTTTTAGACCAGTCTGTAAGTTCATTAACAATAAACGCAAAAATCAACCATCTTGAACCTTTACTACGTGATAGCCTTTCAGATGATAGAGGAGTAAAGTATAAGATAAGAATTACAGAACATCTTAATAACTTAATTTTAAGAGATTCAACAAATGCGCAACTTGCATTGGGTGTGATTTCTGATATAGCTTCTGTTCAAAATTTTAAAATTCTTGATGAATCTGAAAATAAAAGTTTAGCTTCAGGTGTTATTTTGAGTCCAAAAGGAACCATTCTACATGGTAATTTAAGCTCTGATACTGAGAAAAGACCAAAAATTAAAATTTATTATACAGAACCTGAAGATTAATATTAGATATAATAATTTCTCTAAATTTTAATCTACTCTTAAAAGTTAATTTTTAAATTTAAATAATATGTGTGGTATTGTAGGATATTTAGGAGGAAGAGAAGCGCTGCCAATTATTTTAAATGGTTTAAAAAGATTAGAATACCGCGGATATGATAGTGCAGGTATCGCTATTTACAATGGTTCATCAATTTCCGTATGTAAGTCAAAAGGTAAAATCAGTAAGCTTGAGAAGCAACTTCAAAAAAGGAAAAATTTAAGCGGAAGTGTTGGTATTGGCCATACAAGATGGGCAACTCATGGAGAACCAAATAATATTAATGCACACCCTCAATATTCAAATTCGAATAAATTATGCATTGTTCATAATGGTATAATCGAAAACTATTCGACAATAAAACAAAAGCTAATAAAAGAAGGTTATACATTCAAATCTGATACTGATACTGAAGTACTTATAAATTTAATTGAGTATGTAAAAATTAAAGAAAATGTAAAGCTAGGAGAAGCTGTACAAATTGCTCTAAATCAGGTAATTGGCGCCTATGCTATAGCTGTAATTGATAACGATAAACCAGATGAAATAGTTGTTGCAAAGCTTGGAAGCCCTTTATGCATTGGGGTAGGAAAGGACGAGCATTTTATCGGAAGCGATGTGACACCGTTTATAGAATTTACAAAAAATGTGATTTACCTAGAAGATGGTGAATTAGCTATTATTAGAAATCATAAGGATACATTATTTAGAAAGATAGTTGATGATTCAAAAATTTCTCCAACTATAAATAAATTAGAATTAAGCCTTGATAAAATTGAAAAACAAGGTTTCGATCATTACATGCTTAAGGAAATTTATGAGCAGCCAAAAGCAATTCAAGATACTCTCAGGGGTAGGTTAAATATTTCAAAAGGAATAATAAAATTGTCTGGAATTGATGATTATATAAATAAATTCCTTTCTGCAAAAAAGATAACTATAATAGCTTGTGGAACTTCATGGCACTCAGCACTGGTAGCTGAATACATGTTTGAAAAAATTTCAAGAATTCCGACCGAAGTAGAATACGCTTCTGAGTTTAGATACAGAGATCCAGTTGTTGAAAGAAATGATATTATTATTGCAATTTCTCAATCAGGTGAAACCGCTGATACATTAGCTGCAATTAAGCTAGCAAAATCAAAAGGTGCATTTGTATATGGAATTTGCAATGTCGTTGGTTCATCAATAGCAAGAGAATCTGATACTGGTTCTTATACTCATGCTGGGCCTGAAATTGGAGTGGCATCGACTAAAGCATTTACAACTCAAATGACCGTTTTATACCTGATGGCAGTAAAACTTAGCAAATCCAAAGGAATTATCTCAGAAAAGATATTTCGCAAATACATAGTTGAAATTTCAAATATTGGTAATAAAGTTCATAAGGCTTTATCAGCCAATAATGAAATTAAGAAAATTGCTAAAAAGTTTAAGTCAGCTAAAAACTGCTTGTACTTAGGAAGAGGTTATAATTTTCCAATTGCACTAGAAGGTGCACTTAAGCTAAAAGAAATTTCATATATACATGCCGAAGGATATCCTGCAGCAGAAATGAAACATGGTCCAATTGCTCTAATTGATAAAGATATGCCTACAATAGTTATCGCAACTAATAAAATTAATTACGATAAAATCGTTAGTAATATTCAAGAAATTAAATCAAGAAAAGGTAAAATTATAGCTATTGTTTCTGAAGGAGATAAAGAAGTTAAAGAAATTGCAGATTATATAATTGAAGTGCCTGATACTATTGAATCAATGACTCCTTTTATGACTGTAATTCCTCTTCAACTGCTTTCTTATCACATAGCAGTAATGCTAGGAAAAGATGTAGATCAGCCAAGAAATCTAGCCAAATCGGTTACCGTGGAGTAATTTGTGGAGGGTCACCTTATCTTTTTAATTGTAAGGGATTAAAATTCAATTATTCTGTTAATCCATCCCAATAACTCCAAACTTCTTCTTCATTAAACCATTCTAAATCAGGAACTTTTGGGAAGGGGTAGTTGGTAGATTCTAGGTTTTCTCCTATATCATCAAGAAAACTTAAAA
>CABXBH010000013.1 GCA_902510415.1 uncultured Bacteroidota bacterium
AATGACCGTAAATACTGCTAATATCACTGTTGGTGAGAACGGTATGTATTTAGGTGGTGGTGTCTTTGGTGGAGCTAACGCTCATGCAATGTCAGATGATGACGGTGATGGTACTTGGGAAGTAACTGTTGAAGTTGCTGAAGGTACTTCAGGTAACTACACATTCTTAAATAGCCCTACTAGTTCAAGTGACTGGGATGCTAAAGAGAATTTAGAAGGTCAATCATGTGCTGATCCTGCAAACTACAATGATAGAATTTTAGAAGCTGTAAATGCTGATACAACTCTTATGCATTGTTTTGCAAGTTGTGAGACAGATGGTTCTTGTCCTGATGGAGACCCAGCAATGATGCTTCAAGGTATTATTGACTTCACAGTTCCTGAAGCTGGTTCTGCTGGTAAAGCAATTCATTTATATGTAAATGATGATATTGCTGATTTAGCTCAATATGGAATCGGTGTTGCAAATAATGGTGGTGGTACTGACGGTCAGGAATATACATTCCCAACTGCAGCTCCAACTGCTGGTCAACACATTCTTGTTGTTAGAGATCTAGCTGCTATGGATGCATACATGAATGCTTCTTCAATCTTTGATCACGTATTTGTTTCTGAAGGAACAGTGATTTCTCAAAATGGAGACGATGCGATTGAATTATATTACTTAGGTGGTGTAGTTGAAACGTTTGGAGATATTAATGTAGATGGTTCCGGAGAAGACTGGGAATATATGGATTCATGGGCATATAAAGTAAATGGTGAATGGACTTATGGAGGTGTTAACTGTACTGACGGTTCAACTACTACATGTGAATCAGATTGTCCTTATCCGTTTGCTGACTGTACTGGTGATGACTTAGGTGCTTACTTATCTGCCGAAGGTGGATGGAGGTATCAGTATGAAGTTGCTGGATATAGAGGTGTTGGTCCTGGTGATGCAATGGGTGCAGACTGGTGGAATGCTGGTGCTTATGAAGATTTCAACAATGCAACATTCCCGAATGAATCAGGTATAAACAACGGATTAGTAGATGACATTATGTTCTTTACTACTGATGGTGGATTTACATTTGACACGGGTGATGACATGACAATCATGGGTAAAAAACCTGAGGTTGATGCTGCATTCGATCCAGATGGAACAATTGCATATGATGCAGACAATGACTATAATGAGTACTGGAATTATCCATTGGATGACTTTACTGATACGTATACGTTATCAAATGATGGTACTCATGATGTAATCACATTTGCAACTGTTGGCGCATTAGGTTTCTACACATCTATAGGTGCTCAAGATTATCAAATCTTACAACAAAATAACACTACTATGTATGTTAGAAATGTTGGTTCAGAAGGTAATTCTTGGTACTCGATGTTAACTACTGATGCTCATGCATTATCTACTAGTAATAATGAGATACTTGAAATGATGATTTATCCTAACCCAGTAGATGGTAACTACGTTACTATTCTATCTCCGGTAGAAGGATTAAAAGAAATCCAAGTATTCACTGTAACAGGTAGAAGAGTAATGGATACAACTATTAATGGTAACACATTAGATGTGAGCTCATTCAATAGTGGATTCTATATGCTTAAGGTTACAATCAATGGACAAACTAAAGTATCTAAACTAGTTGTTAGATAATTTATTAAGCCTATAAATAAAGAATGCCAGATAAATTTTTATCTGGCATTTTTTTTTGATTAAATTGTGGTAATATTATTAAGAAATAATGAACTTATTTATTAAAATTTTTATATCCCTAACATTACTTCTATCTATAGGAATTGGAAATTCATTTGACAAGGATAAGAAAGAAAAAAAACCTAATATAATTTTTATTCTTTCAGATGATCATACAACAAATGCAATATCATCATATGGTGGTATATATAAAGATATTGCTCCCACTCCAAATATTGATAAAATTGCAGGAGATGGCGCCATATTAAAAAATGTCTTTGCTACAAATTCAATTTGTGGCCCAAGTAGAGCATCAATACTAACAGGAACCTACAGCCATGTCAATGAATATTATAAAAATTACAAAGGAGGAGTTTTTAATAATAATTTATGGACATTTCCTCAAGAATTACAAAAATCAGGTTATAATACAGCTCTAGTAGGAAAATGGCATTTAGCATCAGAACCTGTTGGATTTGATTATTTTAAATATCATGTTTCAAGAGGTCAACAAGGATTTTACTGGAATCCTGTGTATAATGACAATGGTCAAGAAATCAAAGAAAGTGGATACGCAACTAATCTCACTACTGACTTTGCGCTAGATTGGCTTAAAAAAAGAGACTCTAAAGACCCTTTTTGCCTCCTTCTTCAATACAAAGCTCCTCACAGAGAATGGTCTCCTGACAAAAAATATGAAAATCTTTGGGATGATATAGACCTACCCTATCCTAGCACATTTGATGATAATTATAAAACAAGAGAATTGACAGCTGGAAATACAGAAATGACCATGGATTACTTTTGCAGAGAAGATATGAAATTATCACCCCCTGACTCATTAGATGAAAAGGAGAAAAGACAATGGCTTTCTTATGGATTTAAAAGGGATGAAATTGTAACGTTGGATAATAAGGTTTCAACTAATGAAAATAAAAAACTTAGATTTCAAACATATATCAAAGATTATCTTGCAACAATTAAATCTGTAGACGATAATATTGGAAGAGTTTTAAATTATTTAAAAGAATCGGGTTTAGAAGATGATACTATAATTATTTATGCTTCTGATCAAGGTTTTTTTATAGGTGAACATGGATGGTTTGATAAACGATTTATGTATGAAGAATCTATAAGAATGCCATTTGTAATTAAATATCCCGGGGTAATTGAGCCAAATACTATAAATAAAGATATAATCACAAATATTGATTTTGCTCCAACCATATTAGAAATGCTTGGAATGGAATCCCCTAATAGTATACAAGGA
This sequence comes from uncultured Bacteroidota bacterium, assembly GCA_902510415.1. Taxonomy (GTDB): domain Bacteria; phylum Bacteroidota; class Bacteroidia; order Flavobacteriales; family Flavobacteriaceae; genus MED-G13. The sequence continues at coordinate 2,964 of CABXBH010000013.1, forward strand.
AAAAGTTTTTTTGACAATTTAGTTACAAAAGATTCTAAAGCCTGGAGACAATCTATGTATTACCATTACTATGAATATCCCTTTTACCATCATGTTCAACCACATTACGGCATAAGAAATGAGAGATATAAATTGATTCATTTTTATTATGATATTGATGTGTGGGAGCTATATGATTTAGAAAAAGATCCTAATGAACTTAAAAATCTGATTAATTCAAAAAAACATCAAGATTTAGTGGTGGAATTAAAAAACGAATTATATAAGTTGAAAAAACATTACGGCAATAACGCTTCATTGAGTGAAATGAGAGATATTTCTAAAACTGATTTTGGAGGACTAGAATCAAACAAAAAGAAAAGTTGAAAATTCATATTAAATCTCCCGGGAGAGTAAATTTAATTGGTGAGCATACCGACTACAACGGAGGATACGTCTTTCCCTGTGCTTTGGACTTAACCATCGATCTTTTATTTGAAAAAAAATCAAAAGAATCGTATGTCAATACCGATTTAGGATATAGTATGAGTTTTGATATAAACACTGCATATAAAAAAAGTAATAATCATTGGGAAAATTATGTCTTAGGTACCGTTAATGAGTTAAAGCAAATTAAATCTAAATTGAGTAATTTTTCCTGTATAATAAAATCAACATTACCATCAGGAGCTGGAATTAGCTCATCCTCTGCCCTTGTTTGCGGTTTAATCAAAGGATTAAGTATAATAAATAATATAGACTTAGATAATTCAGAAATAATAAATTTAAGTAGAAACGTAGAGCATAAATATATAGGAGTCCTTGGAGGTATAATGGATCAATTTACAATTTTGAATGCAAAAAAAAATATGGGAATTTTTCTAGATTGTGAGAATTTAAAAACAAAGTATATAAATCTTAATCTTGGAGAATATAAATTACTTTTAATTGACACAAATGTAAAGCATAATTTAGCTAGCACAGAGTATAACAAAAGAGTTAGCGAATGTAAACAATCACTTAAAATAATCAATAGAGTATGTAATAGTATATATTCTAATCTATCTCAAGTAAAAGAAATTGATCTAAGCTTATCAAAAAATAAACTTGGTCAAACACTTTATAAAAGAGCATCATATATATTTAATGAAAACCAAAGGGTGATGAAGTCAGCAAATTTTCTAGAAAACAATAAATTGAAGGAATTTGGGCAACTCATGTTTGAGTCACATCTGGGACTTAAAAATGATTATCAAGTGAGTTGTAAAGAGTTAGACTTTTTAGTTGAAAAGGCAAAAGAAAATGATGGAATATTAGGTGCAAGAATGATGGGTGGAGGATTTGGAGGATGCACAATAAATTTGATAAAAGAAAGCTCAATTAACAAATTTATAGAAGGTATTAAAGAAGAATATTTTTCTAAATTTGCCTTAGCATTAAAACCTATTATCGCTAATCCAGATATTGGAATCCAAATGAAAATAATTTAAATTTAATTTATGTTAAAGACAGTTAGTGAAGCTATAGAATACAGAAGGTCTGTAAGAAAATATCTAGAAGATGAATTAGATGTAGAAAAGGTAAAAAAATGCATCAGAAATGCAACGTTAGCTCCAAATAGTAGTAACATGCAATTATGGGAGTTTTACCATATTACTGATAAGAAAACTTTAAAAAAATTATCAAAAGCATGTTTTGACCAAAATGCTGCTAAAACTGCCGTTAATATGGTTGTATTTGTTGCAAGAAGGGATAAATGGAGAAAAAGGGCAAAAGAAAATTTAAATTTCTTAGAGGATATGTTTGACCAACAAGAAAAAGAAGGTGTCGATGTAGCTAGAAGAAGAAAAGTTTCTATAAGATATTACAAAAATTTAATGCCAACTATCTACACAGATTTTTTTGGATTAATCGGATTTTATAAAAAAATATTATCTTTTTTTATTGGTCTATTCAGACCTATATACAGAGAAGTATTATTTTCAGATTTAAAAGTTATTACGCATAAAAGTGTTGCATTAGCAGCACAAAATTTCATGCTTAGCATGGCTGAAATAGGTTATGATACATGTCCAATGGAAGGTTCAGATACAACAAGAGTGAAAAAAATACTAAAACTCCCTTATAAAGCTGAAATAAATATGATTGTCGCTTGTGGAATTAGATCCGAAAAAGGTGTTTATACTGAACGATTTAGAGTACCATTTGACGAAGTATATAGAAAAATTTAAAACTACATTAGATTTTTAAATTTTTATAAAAAGCTTTATCTTAATATATTACTATTGTTATTTTGAATAAAAGAGACTTCATAAAAGCCTTGGGAGTAATGACTTTATCAACTCCTTTTTTAAACTTCCATAAACAAAATATGTTTGAGGGGCAAGAATTATTTGAAAGAAACAACCTTAATGAAGATGATTTTTGGAAGGAAATAAGAAAGGATTATGCATTAAAAAGTGAATATGTAAATCTTGAAAATGGATATTATTGCTTCATCCCTAAACCGACCTTAAATAAATTTATAAATCACGTTAAGAATGTGAATTTTCAAGGCTCATATTACATGAGAAATAACAGAGACATTGACAACAGAAAAGTCGCTAAAAGATTATCAAAACTTGTCAATTGTGAGCAAGAAGAGCTAGCTATTACAAGGAACACCACAGAATCATTGGATTTAATAATAGGCGGATACCCATGGAAAGAAAATGATGAAGCAATTTTTGCTGAACAAGACTATGGATCAATGCAGGAAATGTTTAAGTTAATGGCTGAAAGAAAAGGAATTATAAATAAAATTGTTTCTGTTCCAAATCACCCAAAAGATGATAAGGAAATTGTTTCTTTATATGAAAAGCAAATTACCAGTAAAACCAAATTAATTATGGTTTCTCACATGATAAATATTACTGGTCAAATACTACCGGTTAAAAAAATATGTGAAATGGCACATTCATATAATATCGACGTATTAGTTGATGGCGCCCATTGTGTAGGACATATAGATGTTGATATAAATGACATAGGATGTGATTATTATGGCTCAAGTCTTCATAAATGGCTAAGCGCTCCTCTTGGGACAGGCATACTATATGTTAAAAAGAAGAACATCTCCAAAATTGAACCTTTATTAGCAGGACATAATCATGAAAGAGATAATATATTAAGGTTAAATCATATAGGAACGCATCCTGTTCACTCTGATTTAGCGATTAACGATGCTATTGATTATCTTGAGTCTATAGGCAGCAAAAGAAAAGAAAAAAGGTTAAGATATATTCAAAGATATTGGTCAGACAAACTAAGATATTATAAAAATATTATCATTAATACACCTGAAGAAAAACATAGAAGTTGTGGAATTGCCAATATTGGGGTTAAAAATTTAAAACCTTCTGAACTATCAAATATCTTATTTAAAAAATATGGTATTTTTACCGTTGCAATTGACTATGTAAATGTAAAAGGGTGCAGAATAACACCAAATATTTATACAAATAAAAAAGAACTAGATTATTTTATCAATGCTATGAAAGAAATAGCTATAAATTAGAATGTTATGAGAATAAAGTTATTACTATTTAAAATATTACTGTTTTCATTTATTATTTCATATGGACAAGATGATATATTATTAAAAGCTTCAAATTCAATTAAAATAGATGAATTAAAAGAAAAGCTTTACAAATATTCATCAGATGAATTTGGAGGAAGAGGAACTCCGAGTAAGGGGCAGCAGCTAGCAGTTCAATACTTAGCGGACCATTATAAAAAATTAAATATTCAGTCAGTAAAAAAAGATAGTTACTTGCAACCAGTCCCCTTACAATTTGAAGAAAAACCTGAAATAAACCTATCTATTTCCGATAAAACCTTTGAATACTATAATGATTATATTTCATACTCAAACGGTCCTGACATTAATTATAATTCAAAAGAAATAATCTATTTAGGTTTCGGTATTGATGATCCAAAATATAGTGATTATACAGATAAAGATGTACAAGGAAAAGTAGTAGTTATTTCTGGAGGTGAGCCCTTAAATGATAATGAAGAATATTTTATAAACGGAACTGACAAGTCAAAATGGTCAAATAGCAGAGAGGAAATAAATCTTAAAAAGCGTGTAGCTAAAGAAAAAGGAGCAATAGCTCTAATTTTAGTAGATGAATATCTACACAGAAGAAACAGATACAGATTTCAATACAGTGACAGTGGAAGAGGGGAAAAAAGAATGTCATTGGGAAATGATGATGAAAATAACTTCCAAGTATTAATATTTTCAGAAAAACATAAAGATTTCTTGTTTGAAAATGATTTAAAACTTTCAATGAATTTCAAAAAAAATGTGGAAAGATTTACTGCTGACAATGTTGTTGCATATATAAAAGGGTCAGAATTTCCTGATGAATATGTTATTTTAACTGCACACTTGGATCATGTTGGAATTCAAAATGGTGAAATATATAACGGTGCTGATGACGATGGTTCCGGAACTATTGCGATGTTAGAAATTGCAGAAGCTTTTGCATTAGCTAAAAAAGAAGGATATGAACCAAAGAGATCAATTGTTTTTTTGCATGTTACTGCTGAAGAAAGAGGTTTATTAGGTTCTCAATATTATGCAGATTACGAACCACTTGTTCCAATAGATAAGACCATAGCTAATCTAAATATGGATATGATGGGAAGAGCTGACCCTAACAGAGGAGTTAAAAATCTAAATTATATATATATAATAGGTTCAGACATTTTATCTGATGATTTACACAAAATTAATATAGACGCAAATAATAATTTTGCAAATTTAGAACTCGACTTTAGGTTTAATGATATAAATGATCCAAATCAATTTTATTATAGATCTGATCACTACCACTTTGTAAAAAACAATATTCCTGCTATTTTCTACTTTAGCGGAGTTCATGAAGATTATCATCAACCAACTGATACAGCTGAAAAGATTCTTTACAATATTTACAGTAAAAGAGTTAAATTGATTTTTCATACGGCCTGGAGCTTAGCAAACAGAAATGAGAGAATTAAGTTAAATAAATAGTACTATTTAACCGCAGAAGTATGATCACTTATGATTAGCCATTGGTCATTAACTTTTTTCCAAAACAAAGTAAAATGACCATTACTATCTCCAGAAGATCTTTTTAAATAATATTCCCCAATTAAATAAGCAATTTCAGAAGAAACTTGTTTAATTTTACTTACATTAAATTTTAAATTACCCATTGTCTCTAAATTAGGATATGACTTATAATATCTATCCTTTGTATTATCCCACCCATAAACAGGTCCTAATTTTCCAGAAAACACTAATTCATCAGATTGAATATACCCCTGCATAAAAGAACCAATGTCTCCCTTGTTCCAGGCGTCTTCTTGATATTTCATAACCTTCATAATTTCAATCGAGTCGTTTATAGAAATTTGATTTATATGTATATTTTCGAGATTTAATGAACGGTTATGGTTCAAGTTCTGACTAAATGAAATAATAGGAAATAATAAAAGAATAATTAACTTTTTCATAACAGCAATTTACAATAAAAATAAAATTTATTAATGTTAAGCTTGCTTTACATAAAATTTTAATTACTTTTGTAAAGTAAACTTTACATTAAATTTGAAATGAAAATTAAAATCTTAAGAATTATGGCAATAATAACAGGAATATTAGGGACTACATTGTTTAACAGATTTTTAGAGGGCGGAGCACTATTTATGTCTCTTATTCTCTTCTGTTTATTAATATCAATATATTTCACGGCTAAGTCAGTTTTAAATATTAAAAATAACATTGATATCTCAATAAAAATGCTCAAACACATAAATGATGCTGCTGTACTTGCTTTAGCTCTTGGTTTTATGAGTGCATTTATTGGATTAATATCTGCTTTTGATGTTTTAGAGGCTAGTGGTGATGCTAACCCAGCTATCATTGCCGGAGGATTAAAAATTGCATTACTGTCTCCCTTATTTGGGCTTTTTACCTTTTCGGTTTCAAAACTAGCCATATTAATACTTCGTGTAACTCAAAAATAAAATTCCAATCATGATTTTGTCAAAAAAAGAAATTTCCATTATAATTGAGTTAGTGTTTTCTTTATTATTCGCAGTAATTTTTTTACCATATTTTTATGAAAACAGATTATCTTCATTTGATTTCACTGAAAATATATTTGTTTGGCTTATTTCAGGAAAAATCGGTCAGATGATAATTTTCTCAATTGTATACTACTCTATTGCATACACAATTTTAGAATTAATATTTAAAGAAAAAATTATAAGTGATGAAAGAGATGATATGATTAATTCAAAGTCCTATAAATTAGGCTTCTTGCTATATGAATTTAGCTTATTTATTTTTATAGGAGTTTTATTTTCAAATCCCTCATTTCAAAATAGCGGATCTATAATATTTTTTATTCTCCTTATACTTTTGTGTGTGTTATTTATAAAATCGACTTTTCAACTGTATCTATATAGAAGAACATAGTTTATGGAATTAAAAAATAAAATAAGAGAATTTAGACAAGAAACTGGTCTAACTCAGGAAGAATTAGCGATAAAAGTTGGAGTAAGTAGACAAACTATTATTTCGATTGAAAGATACCGCTATAAACCAAGTTTAGAACTAGGAATGAAAATTTCAATGTGTTTAAAAGTGAAAACTGAAAACCTGTTTTATTTTAAATAATTGTAATACTAATTTCTTCCCAAATATTATCTGAGGCATTTCCAATATAGATAATATATTCTCCTTTTTCAATTTCCCAATCAGAATCTTTTTCATTGTAGAATGCAAGATTATTTACAGGAATTTCGATTTTTATTTTCTCAGATTGATTGCTTTTGATAAAAACTTTTTTAAAACCTTTTAATTCTTTTTTTGCTCTATTTATTTTAGAATTAACTTTTCCAGCATAAACTTGTACAACTTCTTTACCTTCAAGCTTACCAGTATTTTTCACAGTGCAATTAACTCTTATGGTTTCGTTAATTAAATATTCATTTTTGTCAGAACTACTTTTCAATAATTCAAAAGATGTATAAGACAATCCATGTCCAAAACTAAAGCTTGGAACTATTTTTTTTGTATCATGCCATCTGTATCCTACTAAAATATCTTCTTTATAATATTGAGAGACGCCATCACCTGGATAAGATAATTTTCCAAAATAGTGTGCGCCATTATCGTTTAAGTTCATTGGAAATGAAAAAGGTAATTTCCCAGATGGATTAACTTCTCCGCTTAAAATTGATGCAATCGCATTTCCTGCCTCACTACCCAGATACCAGCTTTGCAATATCGATTTAACATCTGTTTTCCACCTAGTCTCAACTGCATTTCCGCTTACCAGAATAACAGCAATATTTTTATTATTCTTAGATATTTCTTTAATCAATTCAGGTTGATTGTATGGCAATTGATAGCTATCACGGTCAGATGCCTCTGAATCCTGATGCCTATTTTTATTTAATCCCCCAATGAATAATACAACATCTGCATCCTTTACAATTGACAATGCTTCTTTCCTCAATTTATCACTATTTACAGTTGCATCAGAACTATAACCTTTAGCATATTTAATCACAGCATTTCTAAATTCTTTTTGAATACCTAATAGTGGAGAAATTTCTTTATCGGGTTTTAACTCTGATGAACCTCCACCAATACTCATACTTTTTTCAGCATTTTCGCCAATTACAGCAATTGTAATCCGTTTTGTTTTATCAATTGGTAAAAAATTATCAGTATTTTTTAATAATACAATTCCTTCAGAAGCAATTTTATAAGCAGTTTCATAATGTTGCTTATTATTAATACTACCAAAAGGCTTGTTCTGCTTAAGAGAGGTTCTTAACATTAGCCTTAGTATTCTTCTAACCTTGTCATCTAAAATACTTTCTTTCACCTCATTTCCAATAATTTTATCAAGAAAAGGTTTACCTAAGAAATTATTTTGATAAGGATATCTTTTTGATTGATTTTTATCAGATGGAGTTCCCATTTCTATATCTAAACCATTGAATATTGCTTCATTAGTATTATGCACTCCACCCCAATCTGAAATTACAACACCATCAAAACCCCATGATTTTTTTAAAATTTTATTTAACAATAAATCATTATGACAACAATGTTGTCCCCTAAACTTATTATACGAACCCATTATTGCCCAGGCACTCCCCTCTTTTACCGCAGCCTTAAAAGCAGGAAGGTAAATTTCATGTAAAGCTCTGTCACTAACCTCTACATTTATATGCCCTCGCCAATGCTCCTGATTGTTTAACGCATAATGCTTTACACAAGCTGCTACACCATTTTTTTGGACCCCTTTTATATAAGGCACAACTAATACTGATGCTAAATAAGGATCCTCACCCATATATTCAAAATTTCTCCCGTTCAAAGGAGTTCGATAAATATTCACACCTGGACCTAGTAATACATCTTTTTTTCTGTATCTAGCTTCTTCTCCAATACTTGTACCATATTTCATGGATAAATCAGGATTAAATGTAGCTGCTAAACATGTTAAAGCAGGAAAAGCAGTTACATAATCATTAGTCCAATTTGCATAACCCCAATCATCCCAATTTATTTCTGGACGTATGCCGTGAGGGCCATCAGACATCCAAATCTCAGGAATTCCTAATCTCGGAACTCCAGCTGAGCTAAATTTTGACTGAGCATGGCACATCGAAATTTTTTCTTCAATTGTAAGTTGAGAAATTAAATTCTCGATTTTATCATCTTGCTGTGCATTGACTAATAGGATAGGAAAAGCTAAAAAAAAACTAAAAAAAAATTTGAAAATCATATACATAAATTACAATAATTTAAAAGAGTCTCAAAACATTGGGAAAAGAAAAACCCCCGATTACTCGAGGGCTTACTTTTGGGTGGAAGACCGGATTCGAACCGGCGACTTCCTGAACCACAATCAGGCGTTCTAACCAACTGAACTACAACCACCATTATAGGAATGCAAATGTAATTTTTTTGCTTATCTCTACAAAAAAGAAATATATATTATTTTAAGTCCGAAATACTTTCAACTAAAGGAAGTCTTGCCGCGATAAATCCTTCAGCATAGTCAACACTCGTAAGTCTACCTAAATCCTTGGCTCTATACTCAATACTATCTAAGAAATTTTTTGTTGAAATTGGAGTGTCATGAACACTTTTATTACCATCATAGAATTGAGATTTAAAGGCTTTTACTGCTTTAATTTTTGTTTCAAAATATTCACTGATATCAACAACAAAATCAGGTGTTAAACTTTTCCATTGGATGTAGTGATAAATATTTTTTGGTCTCCATGGCTCTTGATTAACACCATCACTAATAGTATTAATTTTTTTTAATCCACTCAAAAAACAAGACTCAACTACCAATTTAGCCCCTTTGGGGTGATCAATATGCCTATCATCAATTGCATTACAAAGAATAATACTTGGTTTGTATTTTCTAATGGCCTCAATCAACTTTAGTTGATGATTCAAATCATTTGTAAAAAAGCCGTCTTTGAAATTTAAATTTTCTCTAAATGAAACCCCTAATATCTCAGCTGCGTTTTTTGCTTCTGAATCTCTGATTTCAGCTGTACCTCTAGTACCTAGTTCTCCCCTAGTTAAATCAATAATACCCACCTTTTTTCCTTCGGCAATTTCTTTTGCAATTGTACCTGAACATCCCAATTCAACATCATCAGGATGAGCACCAATTGCAAGAATATCTATATTGCAATCATTCATTATCTGCAGTTATTTAAAGCTTGTTCAAAATCATCAACCACATCAGGAACATCCTCTATTCCAACAGAAAATCTAATTAGGTTATCAGTGATACCTTGAGATAATCTATCTTCAGGAGTTAACAAATAATGAGAAGTTTCTGCAGGAGATAACATAGTACTCTCTACACCCGCAAAACTCATTGAAGGATTAATCATTTTTAATGATTTTAGAAATTTTTTAGGGTCTATTTTTTTATTTAACTCAAACGAAATTACAGCTCCAAAACCATCCATTTGTTCTTTGGCAATGTCATGACCTGGATGTGAAGATAAGCCTGGGTAATAAATTTTATCAATTGATTGACAATCTTTTAGATAATTAGCTAATTCCACTGCATTTTTTTGTTGAGTAAAAAATCTTACAGAAAGTGTCTTCATACTTCTTTCCAGTAGCCATGCAGTATAATCACTTAAACTACCTCCAATATTTTTTGATAAATTCCAAATAATCTCTCTATGTTTACTAGTTGCTGCAATTGCACCTGCGCAAATATCACTATGTCCACCAAAGTATTTTGTTGCACTCTGTAGAATTATATCAATTCCTAAACTATGAGGCTTTTGTATCAATGGAGTAGCAAATGTATTATCAATAAAAGAAATCAATTCATGATTTTTTGATAAATCAGCTACCTTTTTTATATCAACTATTTTAAGAAGCGGATTAGAAGGTGTTTCAATATATATAGCTTTAGTATTTTTTTTAATTTTTTCTTCAAAATGCTCAACCTCTAATCCTTTGGTAAAAGAATATTCAATACCATATCTATTAAATTGAGCTTCAACTAAATTTCTAGTACCACCGTATATATCATTTTGCAATATTATATGGTCCCCTGAATTTAAAAAAGCAAGTAATGAAGTACTAATAGCAGCCATTCCTGAACCAAAAATCATAGCATCCTCAGTACCTTCTAAAGCAGCAATTTTTTTAGATAAAAACTCTTGATTTGGAGTTGAACTATATCTAGGATATCGATCAATATCCTTGTCAATATATTCGTATGATGTTCCAGGGTATATAGGAGAAACAGAACCTCCAAATTGTTCATCTTTAACCTGACCTACATGAGTACATATAGTATTAACCCCTTTGTGTAAATTTTTATTAGACATAAGGCTTCTAATTTAACGATTATTTTTTAGATATTTTTTATACTTTGGATATGCAAGAAGGGATAAAAGAAGTACCATTACTAAAGTTATTGCAATAAAAACAAAGCTTATTTCTTGATCATCTTTAGCGTATGAGTGAAGACCTGCTAAATAGAAGTTTACTCCAAAATATGTCATAATAATAGATCCAAAAGATAATATTGATGCAACTGTAAATGCAAAATTACTTTTTAAACCTGGTATTAGTCTCATATGAATAACAAAAGCATAAACCATAATACTAATTAGAGCCCATGTTTCCTTAGGGTCCCAACCCCAGTATCTACCCCAGCTTTCATTTGCCCACATTCCACCAAGAAAATTTCCAATGGTCAACATAACTAATCCGATAGTCATTGACATTTCATTTATCAAAACCAATTCTTTGATATTAATATTTAAAAGTTGCTTATTTTTCTTATTTACTAGGATCATTAAAATGAGTGAAACAATCCCTAATATCATACTTATTGTAAATGGACCATAACTTCCAACAATAACAGCAACATGAATCATTAACCAATAACTATCCAATACAGGAACTAAATTAGCAATTGCAGGGTCCATCCAACTCCAATGTGCAATCATAAGAATCATTGATGTTACAAATGTGGTTGAAGCAAGGGTCAATTCACTCTTTTTGCCAAAATAAATTCCGAAAAGCATTGTTGCCCATGCAACATAAATCATAGATTCATACCCATCACTCCATGGTGCATGGCCTGAAATATACCATCTTGATATTAAACCTAATGCATGAATTAAGAAAAAGAAATAGATAATGTACTTTGATAATTTTACAACAATATCAATAATATTATTTCTGTTAAATATTTGTATAATTAATGCAATAAACAGAACAGTACTCACATAGAGATACCAGCTAAATAAATTTTTAAAAATATCATATTTATTATATAAAATTTCTGCATCAACTTTGTTTTTAGTTAACATAACTCCAGAACCAAACCTGTTTTGAGTATTTGTAATAGCAACTAATATATCATCTGCATCCTCAAAATTTCCTGAAGTTTTAGCTTCATTTAAAAAATATAGATATGTCTTAAAACCAGTGTTAATAAAGTTTGAGTATAATGAGTCTGTGAGCATTACTTCATTAAATCTATTTTCACTAGGAGATATCCATTTATTATTCTCATCATTAGGAATAGGGAATAATTTAAGAGTTGTGCCATTAACGGCGTTATATAATAGATTAACTCTCTGATCTGTTTCTCTGAATTCTTTTTGAAAGGCATTGGGTACAGCGGCTCTGTAAGCCTCTTCTAAGTAAGGGCCTAACTTATATTCTCCTCTTTCAGTGAAGAAATCAACTAATGCAGCGTGCTTGGCATTATTTGAAACACCAATTATACTCCTTATAGAATCTGCCTTTTTACTTTTTAGGAAAATCAAAGGAACACTATACCACAATAGCGGACTCTCTTGCATCGATAAATAAACCTGATTTGAATCAAACTCTTTGTAGTGATCTTTCTTGCTTAATTTTCTTAAAAGTTCCGATGAGTATGTATTTACAGGCATCATTCTTCCACCCAAATCCTGAATTACCAATCTCCCAAATTTATCTGCTTGCTCTTTAGATGTAATATTTTTATCTAAAATGGAGTCAATCCTGTCAATATCAGATGATACAGAGCTATGAACTCCGAACCCCTGTGCATTAATAGAAATAGAAAATAAAATTAATAATGTAGTAATAAGTTTAGATTTATTATTCCTTGCTACATCAAGTTGCTTCTTAAGATAATCAAATCTAGTAAACCTTGCAAATAGTATAATTACCAAGCCAAAATATAAAAGAATGTAACCTATATATGTTAGTAGAGTACCCCAAAAATCATGATTAACAGACAAAATTGTACCCTTTTCATCGGGATCAAAAGATGCTTGAAAAAATCTATAACCTTCATGGTTTAATATGTTGTTCATGAAAATTTTGTAATCAAAAGTTTCTTCATCAATGACAGTTACTTCACTTGCAAAAGAGGAATAACTTTTATCTGTTCCCGGGTATTTTTCTGCAATAAAATCGTTTAACTTAATACTAAAAGGTAAATCGTATACTTTTGAACCGTATCTAATCGTAAAGTCTTGATTCCCTACTCTGAAAGTTTTAAAAGCATTGTTAGTTCCTTTACCACCAATTACTCTTACAGTTTTAGATTCCTTCGGAGTTGTAATAACTAATTCTAAACCATCTTGGTCTGACTTGAGTAACTCTGATTTTTTTACAATATCAAAAACTCCTTTTGTAACTGGCTTAGGAAAAACAAGTTGTTGGTTGTTAATAATATATCTTGCCCTTAGATTGAGACGCTCGTTAGAATTATTTTCAAGAAATCCTTGCGTCATTGAAGCCATTACAATATACTCACCCATATAAGGAGAGTTAATGTATAAATCTAAATTTTCATCAAAAGTTATATTTACGGCACCTTCAATAAAATTATTAAGCGTATAAAGAGTGCCATGAATATTCTCAGTAGAGCCTTCTTTTAAAAAGTGATTATGTGGCATCCCTCCTGCTGATTCAACAATTTTTAAGTAATAATCTCCATTTTCATCATATACAATATCCTCCTCAGCTCCATTAATGAAATCTGTTAATTTAATTGTAATTGGTGCTAAACCATACTCTGTATTTAAATTAAAGTTATTTTTCATTCTTGGAGAAAAATCAACAGCTTGCTCTCTAAATTTTCTTTGAGGTAATCCATCAATTTCATAATCTCCGTCAATGTAGAAGGTTAGATAGGTTTTTTCAGATAAAAATGTATTTTCAGTAGCGCCTTCCCTAATACTCATAACTCCTTCATAGCTAATATACCTCGTTATAAATGCTCCTAAGAGTATAAATATCCATGAAAGATGGAGAACCAACACTGGCCATTTTCTTTTACTCAGAAGATTATACTTAAAAATATTACCAGCAAAATTGATTACAAACAACAACATAATTGCTTCAAACCACCAAGCATTATAAATATAATTTCTTGTTAAAGGAGTTGGAGAAGTGTCTTGACCTGCATCAAGAAAAGTTCCAACAGCCATTGCAATAGCGAATACAACAAACAAAATACCTGTTAGCCTGTTAGAAAACAATATTTTTTTTAGCGTATTCATATAGATTTTTATGGGTTACAAATTTAATACCATTTTGGTATTTTTATACCTAATTATATTATTTATTTTGTAATTTTTGTACAATAAATTCACTTATGATAAAAGTATCGGTTATCGGTTCTGGAAATGTTGGTTTTCATTTAATAAAATTATTCCATAACTCAAAAGGAATAGAATTATGTGAATGGTATTCAAGAACATTGAATTTTGACAAACGTATTAAAGTAGTAAATGAGCTAAGCAACCTAAATCAAGCAGATGTTTATATAATCTGTGTAAGTGACGAATCTATTTCAAAGGTCAGTAATGAACTGACTTTTAATGAAAAACTAGTTTTACACACATCTGGAAGTACCCCTTTTGATGCTATAAATAAAAAAAATAGAAGGGGGGTTTTTTACCCACTTCAAACTTTCTCTAAATCAAAGGATTTAAATTACTCAAACATTCCGATTTGTATAGAATCAGAGGATAAAAATGATTTAGAATTACTAAAAATCCTTTCAAATAAAGTTGGTTGCAAATTTTATGAAATAAATTTTGAACAGAGGAAAACATTACACTTAGCGGCAATAATAACAAATAATTTTACAAACTTTTTATTTAGCTTATCAAAAGAATTAGTTGAAGCAAAGGATTTAGATTTTGATATTTTAAAACCCTTAATTAAGGAAACAGTTAATAAAATTCATAAATTAGACCCTAATGAAGCACAGACAGGCCCAGCTAGAAGAAATGATAGTAATATTATGAAAACACATCAAAAGATGTTAATTGATAAAAATCAAAAAAAATTATACAAGATTATTAGTGAAATGATTATAGAAAAATATGGAAACTAATTACAAAGAAAATTTAAAAAATATTGAAGCATTTATATTTGATGTAGATGGTGTTTTAACCAATGGAAAACTTTTAATAAGTGAAACAGGAGAGTTACTAAGATCAATGAATGTTAAGGATGGATTTGCTATGAAATTTGCCATTGATAATGGTTTTAAAATCGGAATTATTTCAGGTGGCACTAATGAAGCTGTTAGAAAAAGACTTTCTGATTTAGGTATTGAAGAAATACATTTAAAATCACATAATAAAATTGTTCCGTTTAATAATTTCAAAGATAAATATGGATTACTAGCAGAAAATATTTTAGTTATGGGTGATGATATTCCTGATATTCCAATTATCAAAGCTGCTGGAATAGGTTGTTGTCCTCAAGATGCAGTACAAGAGGTAAAAAACTCCTCTGACTATATTTCTCAAAAATCTGGAGGTATGGGTGCTGTAAGGGATATTATTGAACAGGTAATGAAGATTCATAAAAAATGGATATAAAAAAAATAAAATGGAGTAAAGAATATTCAATATTACTCCTAGTAAATTTGATTTATTTTCTATTCTTTCTATTTATAACTAAATACTTTTAATAGTGCAGAACATTGATTGGTTTGTATTGGTCTTCACGTTACTTATAATTGTGGTTTATGGAACAATAAAAACCCGCGGTGCAGTTACAGCTAACGAATACATCAAGGCTGGTAATAATGCTAAATGGTGGACAATAGGTTTATCTGTAATGGCTACTCAAGCTAGTGCAATTACATTTCTTTCAACACCAGGACAAGCATATAATGATGGCCTTGGTTTTGTGCAATTTTACTTTGGAATTCCGATAGCTATTGTTATTGTTTGCACTGTATTTATTCCTATATATCATAAATTAAAGGTTTATACAGCATATGAATTCCTAGAATCTAGGTTTGATCTTAAAACAAGATCATTGACCGCGGTGCTATTTTTAATTCAAAGAAGCTTGTCAGCAGGTATAACAATATTTGCTCCTGCAATAATTCTATCAACAGTTTTAGGATGGGACCTGTTAACTCTAAATATTATTATTGGATCATTAGTGATTATTTACACTGTATCAGGAGGAACAAAAGCAGTGAATTATACTCAAAAATATCAGATGGGTATAATTTTATTTGGACTAATAACTGTATTATATATAATAATTAGTCTATTGCCTGATAATATAAATCTTGATAATGCATTAAAAATTGCTTCAGTCAATTCCAAGATGGAAGTATTAAATTTTTCCTTTGACTTAGAAAATAGGTATACTGTTTGGAGTGGAATTCTTGGGGGTACATTTTTGATGATGTCATATTTTGGGACTGATCAAAGTCAAGTTCAGAGATATCTTTCTGGAAAATCTTTAAAGGAGATGCAACTTGGGATGATATTCAATGGGGTATTTAAAATTCCAATGCAATTTTTTATTCTTTTTATAGGCGTGATGGTATTTGTGTTTTATCAATTCAACCACTCCCCTCTTAATTTTAATCCTCAGGGTAAAAAAATAATCTCTGAAACTATCTATGAATCTCATTATAAATATTTGGAAAACAGATTAGAAGACAATTTTGAAGAAAAAAAGATTGTTATTAATGATTTTCTTGAGACCAACAATAAATTAAGCAAAGAAAAAATTGATTTATTAAGTTATGAAGAAAAAGAAATTAGAGAAGCTGCTAAATTGATTATTAAAAGAGCAGCTGAAAAAAAACAAATCAAAATTGAAACTAATGATAAGGATTATGTATTTATAAATTTCATTCTTGAAAATCTTCCTAAGGGATTGATTGGTTTACTACTGGCTGTAATTTTAAGTGCAGCAATGTCTTCAACATCCAGTGAAATCAACGCTCTTGCTACTACTACATCAATAGACATTTTGAAAAGAAATTTTAGTAAGGTTAATGATACAAATATTGTTTATTATACTAAACTAATGACTTTATTTTGGGGTCTGTGTGCAATTGGTATTGCCTGTGTTGCTTACTTAGCAGATAACCTGATTCAACTTGTAAATATTATTGGGTCAATTTTTTACGGAAATGTTCTTGGTGTTTTTCTTATTGCATTCTTCATCAAGCATATTAAATCAAATGCAGTTTTTATTAGTGCAATTATTACTCAAATCATAATAATTTTTGCATGGTATTATGACTGGATGCCTTTTTTATGGTTAAATGTGTTTGGCTGTTTCGTAGTTATTATAATATCAAGCTTTACTCAAGAAATAATTCAAAAATTAAAGTTTTTTAGACCACTCAGAAATTGATTCTTTATTCATCGTTATATAATCTTGATTATCAGCCTCAATTGATAATTTTAGAGACTTTTCAGCTGTCTCAATAGCATCAGAGAATTTGTTATTAGCAGCCATAATTAATGATTGCTGTCTCAACTGATAGAATCTTGGGCTTTCAAACATATCAATTGCTTTATTTATCCATTCTAATGCTAAATCAAGGTTAATATTTTCTTGTTTGTAATAGACTGCAGCAGAATAGTAATCAGAAGAGGACGGTGAACCATTCATTACTTCTTCAATATTATTACCAACTATTTTTCTTGTAGGCACATCAATATTCATAGAAACTGTTGTATCATCCCATGAAAATAACATATCAACATCATTATTTGATAAATTATTAAAAGAAATTGTAAAGGTTTCTACAAGATTTTTCGCTGCGATTTTAGTCGAATTATACTCAGATTGAAAAACTATTTTATCTTCATTCCAGTTTTTTGGGACTCCCCATAAATCTGTTTCAGAATATAAAATTATTGCCCAACTTCCTTTACTAGGAATTGAAAAAATTGAATACGTGCCTGCTTTTACTAAGTTATCATTGATCATGACATCAGTTGAAAAACTGATTTTTGTACAATTATCGGCTCCTGTTCTCCATAATTTATCAAATGGCACTACTCTACCAAAAATAGTTCTTCCTCTTTTTGAAGGCCTACTGTACTGAACCTCAATTTCTGTTAAACCAACAATCTGCGTTAATTCAGATGCAGGACTAGTTCTTGGTGTATTAATTTGTGAAAAATTAAAAAAACTTATAAAAAACAAAATAGTAAAAAAAATAGATCTCATATTCGTAAAATAATTTTTATATTGGACATTAAGTTTCAAATTTAAACAAATAATTATGAATAAGTATATAATAGAGTTTTTAGGAACATTTTTTCTCATTTTAATCATTGGAATGACAGGGAATCCAATTGCAATTGGTCTTGGTTTGGCCGTATTAGTCTATATGGGGGCACACATTTCAGGTGCACATTATAATCCTGCGGTAAGTTTAGCTATGTATATAAATAAACAAATTGATGCAAAAGAATTAGGAAAATACATTTCAAGTCAACTAGTTGGATCAGTAATCGGCACATTCACCTTGACGAAATTAGGTCAAGATTCTTTTAATATTGTTTCACAAACAAATGATATTCAAAGTTTTTTTATAGCTGAAATTCTCTTTACTTTTTTATTAGTTTTTGTAATACTAAATGTTGCTTTAAGTAAAAACTTAAAAGACAATCAATTTTATGGAATAGCAATAGGCTTAACAGTAACTGCTGGAGCATTTGCTGTTGGTGATATATCCGGTGGTGTTTTTAATCCAGCTGTAAGCTTTGGGCCATCATTTTTTAGTTTTATTGACCCTCAGGTGGTTGGCAGCAATGTGTCTTCAAGTGACTTTTTTACATATTATCTTGCTACTGGAATTATTGGTTCAGTTCTTGCTTCATATTTATATAAAAAAGTATCAAGCTAAATGCATTTTGACGAAGAGCAAATTGAAAATCTAAACAAAATTTACAGAATTAACCTTATTAATTCTTGTTCAGGCTATAAAGCTGCTAACTTAATTGGTACTGTTTCAGATAAAGGAGATAAAAATTTAGCAATATTTAGTTCTATTGTTCACCTAGGATCAAACCCTCCACTATTAGGTTTCTTTTTGAGACCTACTGAAATTGTACCAAGGCACACATACTTAAATATTAAAGAAAATTCATACTATACAATAAACTCAGTACAAGAAAAATTTGCTGACAAGGCACATCATACATCCGCAAAATATGATCGAAATATCTCTGAATTTAATGTTACAGAAATAGAATCTGAAAACATCAATAATTTTCCAGCTCCGTTTGTTAAAGCATCTTCTATAAAGATTGGAATGAAGTTTGTAGAAGAGATAAAAATTAATTACAATAAATCGCGATTAATTGTGGGTAAAATAGTTCAATTAAATATTGATGAAAATCTCTTAACTGAAGATGGTTTTATAAATCTAAATGATGCAAAAATTGCCACTATAAGTGGTTGTGATGGATACTCTTTTCCCGATGAAAATATCAGAAAAGGGTATCAGAAACCAAAAAATATTTGAAAAAAACATATTTACCAGAAAAAATATGTCCAGTTTGCAATTTTCCATTTAAATGGAGAAAAAAATGGGCTAGAGATTGGGATAACGTGATTTATTGTAGTAAAAAATGCAGTAAAAATGGAAGAAGTAAACTTAATATTTCCTAATCAATTATTTGAGAAATCTCCCCTATTCAATTATAATGTTAAAACATATTTGATTGAAGAATATCTTTTCTTTAAACAATATAAATTTCACAAACAAAAGATTTTTTTTCACAGAATCAGCATGAAAAAATACCATGACTTTTGTAGTAAATATTTTGATGAAATCGAATACGTTGACTCTTTAAATGAAAAATCAGAAATAAGATCTCTCCTAAAAGAATTATTGATTAAAAATGTTAAGAAAATAAATTATATAGACCCCTGTGATAATTGGCTTAACAAAAGGATGAAATCTATAAGTAGCCTTATCAAAATTAACCGAATCGAATCCCCGCAATTTTTAAATTCCGAAAAAGACAATCTGACTTTCTTTAGTTCATCCAAAAAGAAATATTTTCAAACCAGCTTCTATAAAAATCAAAGAAGGAAAACAGGGATTCTAATGGTTGGTGAAAATCCAATAGGCAAATGGACGTATGATGATGAAAACAGGAAAAAATATCCAAAAAACAAATTACCTCCTCAAATTATTTATCCAAAAGAAAATTCTAATTATTCATCAGAAGCTTATTCATATGTAAATACCCATTTTAAGAATAACTATGGACACCTAAATACGGATACAAATTATCCATCAGATTTTGTTTCTGCGAAAAATTGGTTAAACAACTTTTTAAAAGAAAGATTTATAGAATTTGGAGATTACGAAGATGCAATTGTTAAAGGTGAAGTAATACTAAATCATAGTTTAATTTCTCCTTTGATTAATAGCGGTTTATTAACCCCAAATTATGTTATAAATGAATTAAATGAATATGCAACGAAAAAGAGTATCCCTATTAACTCTTATGAAGGAATTATTAGGCAAATCATAGGATGGAGAGAATTTATAAGAGGTATATATGTCGTCAAGGGAACGGAGGAAAGAACTACCAACTTTTGGAACTTTAATAAAAAAATGCCCTCTGCATTTTACGATGCAACAACAGGAATTGAACCAATTGATGATTGCGTAATAAAAGTTACTAAGACGGGTTATCTACATCACATTGAAAGACTAATGGTTATAGGAAATTTTATGTTTTTATGTGAAATACATCCGAATGAAGTTTATAAATGGTTTATGGAGTTTTTTATTGATTCATATGATTGGGTTATGGTACCAAACGTTTATGGCATGAGTCAATTTGCCGACGGGGGATTAATGTCAACAAAACCCTATATAAGTAGCAGTAATTATATTATGAAGATGAGTAATTATAAAAAAAGTAACTGGCAAGAGATTTGGGATGCGCTTTACTGGAGATTTATTTACATAAACCAAGATTTTTTTAAAAGTAATCCAAGATTGTCTATGATGGTTATTACCCTTAATAAAATGGATAAAAATAAATTAAAAAACCATTTAGATATTGCTAAAAACTATTTATCAAAATTAAAATGATATTTAACTCTACATATACAGATAAAGAAAAAGAATTAGAGGTTGAAAAATTAATTGGCAAAAAGTACGGTTTAATCAGTTCAATTAGATTAAATGGAGTTGGTTCAAAAAGATTAATAGTTCAAGAAACTAGTCAAAATCTCAAAAAAATTATCATTCAAAAAAGTGACTTGATATATTCAAATATTGAAATTAGACCTGGCGGTGTTATAGTTTATATCGCTGAAGGATTAAACAGATATTCATGGGTGATTCCTTATTATAAATTAGTCATTTACAAAACTCCAAATTACAGCATTCATTCAGAAGGTGATTTTATAAGATTCAGTAATGATTTAAATATTAAAGAAAATCTAAAGTTTTTTAAAAAATTACTCAAATATAAAATACTTCATAATGAGCAACTAAATATTATATGATTTGAAAAAATTAAATGGCATAGATATTGATAGAATCATAGAAATGGCATGGGAAGATAGAACAACTTTTGATGCCATATATGAAACTTTTGGTTTATCAGAATCTGAAGTTATTTCACTAATGAGAAATAATTTAAGACTCTCAAGTTTCAAGCTCTGGAGAAAAAGAGTTTCTGGTAGAAAGACTAAGCATACAGCTAAGAGAAACTTTTTACTTGGTAGGTTTAAGTGCTCCAGACAAAGAAATATAAATCACAATAAAATAAGTAAAAAAAATGGGAGTAATAGAAAAAGCTATCGAATTTGAAGGCAGAAAACACGTTTACAAAAGTACAAACGAAAAAATTGTTGCTTCAAGAGAGGTTAAAGGTTTAATACTCGACTTAAATGAAATTTACAAGGAAAACAAAGATCCAGAAATTATGGATATTATGAAGAGGCTTACAGTTATTAAAAGAAAAGTTGAAAAGAGACTTAAGGGTCGACAAAATTAATCATGAGAAATATTTTAATTATCGGAGGAACCAAGGGAATTGGTAAAGCAATCGTTGACCTGTTAGTTAACGAAAATAATGTTATTTGTATGAGTAGAAATTCTACAGAATTTAGCCATAATAACTATTCTCACATAACATTTGACTCAATTGATGATGAATTTCCTGATTTTGAAAAAGTTGATACCCTAATCTACTGTCCTGGGTCAATTAACTTAAAACCAATCTCATCATTAAGTGTCGAGGACTTTAGAAAAGATTTTGAAATCAATGTAATCGGCGCCGTTAAAGCCATTAAAAAATACATTCCTCTTCTCAAAAAGGGATTTAATCCTTCCATATTATTATTTAGCACCGTTGCTACTAAACTTGGAATGCCTTATCATGCATCCGTTTCTGCTTCGAAATCCGCAATCGATGGAATAGTTAAAACCTTAGGAGCAGAATTAGCACCTAAGATTAGAATTAACGCAATAGCCCCAACTCTAACCAAAACAGAATTAGCTTCAAAAATTCTAAGAAATGATAAAGTGGTAGAGAATATGATTGAAAGACATCCTCTGAAAAAAATATTATCACCAGAAGAAGTAGCTAAGATGTCTGAGTTTTTAATCTCAGAAAATGCTTCATCAATCTCTGGACAAATAATTAATATGGATGCAGGAATTGTATCCTTTAAAAGTTAACATAATGATTAAAGCTATAAATATAATTCTTGTTTTACTGATAACACTGTTTACTGTAGAATATGGTTCTGATCTTAAAAAAAACGCTAAAATGCCAATTTATGAAATTAATATAAAAGATATTGAAGGTAAAAAAATCAATTTAGGTGAATATAAAGGCAAATATGTTTTATTTGTTAATGTCGCATCTAATTGTGGTTTTACTAGACAATATAAAGACTTGCAATCCTTATACGATAAATTTAACGATGAATTGGTTGTTGTAGGTGTTCCATGCAATCAATTTGGAGCACAAGAACCGGGCTCAGAAGAACAAATTTCAATATTTTGTTCTGAAAAGTATAATGTAACTTTTCCTATGACTGAAAAAATTGCCGTTAGAGGATCTAATCAGCACCCGTTATACAAGTGGCTTACATCAAAAGAATTAAACGGTAGAAAAGAATCTAGTGTAAAATGGAATTTTCAAAAATACTTAGTTGATAAAGAAGGTAATCTTATAGACTATTGGTATTCACTTACAAGCCCAATGAGTTCAAAAATCACGAACTACATTAAATGAAAATATTCAGATTAGAAAAATCTCAAGATTTACCAATTACAATTGAAGAATGCTGGGAGTTTTTTAGTAACCCTAGCAACCTTAAAATCATAACACCAGATTACATGGGGTTTGAAATTATTGATCTCGAAAAAACAAAGATGTATGCAGGTCAAATAATAAAATATAACGTTACCCCCCTGCTTGGATTAAACATGAATTGGGTTACCGAAATATCTCATGTTAAAAAAAATAGTTTTTTTGTTGATGAGCAACGATTTGGACCTTATAAATTTTGGCATCATAAACACAAATTTGAAATAATCGAAAATGGCATCAGAGTTATCGACATTTTAGACTATTGTCTACCATTAGGCCCAATCGGGAAATTATTTCACCCTATTCTAATAAAACCAAAACTCGAGGAAATTTTTAATTATAGAGAAAGAAAATTAATCGAAATTTTTGGTCAAATTTAATGGACAAAATAAATATTTTTTGGTTTAGAAGAAATCTTAGACTATATGATAACCACGGCTTATCCAAAGCTACTCATGATAATTTAAAAGTTATTCCAATTTTTATTTTTGACACTACCATAACTAGTATGCTTGCGTCAAATGACAGAAGAATTAATTTTATTTATGACAACCTGCTAGATATAGATTCTGAATTAAATAAAAAATACAAATCAAATTTAAATGTATTTCAAGGCAAACCATATGATATTTTTAAAAATCTAATAGAAAATTATTCTATAAAAAACGTTTATACAAATAATGATTATGAGCCATATGCTATTAACAGAGATGAATCAATTAAAGAGCTGCTAAGCAACAACGGAATAAATTTTAAATCATACAAAGACCAAGTAATATTTGAAAAAAATGAAATTGTTAAAGATGATGGTACTCCATACGTTGTTTATACACCATATATGAAAAAATGGAAAACCAAACTATATGAAGATATAACATTACTTGATGAAAAAAAGATTTTAAATAATTTTTATAAAGAAGCTATTTCAAATTTATTAAAATTAAGTGACTATGGATTTGCTGAAAATGAATCTAAAATTGATGCATTTAAATTAAATAAAGAAATTGTTATTAATTATGCTGAAAGAAGAAATTTCCCATACCTAAATTCAACTTCTAAAATAGGCCCCTACCTTAGATTTGGGTCAGTTAGTATAAGAAAAATAGTAAGTGGATTGTTAAGAGGTTTTAAAGAAGATACATTTCTAAAAGAATTAATATGGAGAGAGTTTTTCATGCAAATTCTTTATCACTTTCCTCACACAGCAAAAGATAGCTTTAAATCAAAATATGATAAAATAGTATGGCTGAATGACGAAAAGGCTTTTGAGTTATGGAAGAATGGGAATACTGGGTATCCATTGATAGATGCGGGTATGAATGAATTAAATCTAACAGGGTTCATGCATAATAGGGTGAGAATGATTACCGCAAGCTTTCTATGTAAACATTTACTTATTGACTGGAGATGGGGAGAAAAATATTTTGCCGAAAAATTAAATGATTATGAAATGGCTAGTAATGTTGGTAATTGGCAATGGGCAAGTGGCTCAGGAGTTGATGCTGCACCATATTTTAGGATATTTAACCCTCATACACAAATACTCAAGTTTGATAATAAAAGAGAATATATAAATAAATGGGTTGATGTAAATTCTTCAGATTATCCAAATGAAATTATTGAACATAAATTTGCAAGAGATCGTTGCTTAAACACATACAAAAAATATTTAGACTAAAATCACTATATTTATTTAAATAGATTTTCATGAAACATTCAGTAATTACATTTCTAATAGCAATAATGATTACTACAATCGGCTATTCTCAAAAATTAGATAAAACAAAACAAAATATTATTTCTTCCGTAGAAAATCATAAGCAGGAAATTATTGAAATCAGTGACCAAATATGGAAATTAGCTGAATTAGCATTTAATGAGCATGAATCATCTAAAATCTTATCAGATTATGCTGAAAAAAATGGATTTACTGTTGAAAAAGGAGTTGCAGGAATGCCCACCGCTTTTGTGGCAACTTATGGGTCTGGAAAACCTGTTATAAGTGTTCTTGGTGAATTTGATGCTCTACCAGGGCTGTCACAAACTACAACACCGAATAAAAATCCTTTGGTTGTTGGTGGTTCTGGTCATGGCTGTGGTCATAATATGTTTGGAGCTGCAAGTCTAGCATCAGCAATAGCAATTAAGGAGCAAATTGAAAACGGAGACCTAAAGGGAACTATTAAGTTTTTTGGCACTCCATCTGAAGAAAAATTTTTCGGAAAAATATGGATGGTGGATGCTGGATTATGGGATGATGTTGATGTAAATATTAGTTGGCATCCTTCTGCCTCAACCGAAGCTGATGTTCAAACTTCTCTTGCGCTAATTGATTTTAAAGTTGAATTTTTTGGTCAAGCAGCTCATGCTTCAATGGATCCATGGAACGGTAGAAGTGCATCTGATGCTCTAGAGTTATATACGAATGGAATTAATTATTATAGAGAACATGTGAAGCCAACCGTTCGTATTCATTATCATATTCAGGATGGTGGTCAAGTTGTAAATGTTGTACCGGACTATTCAAAATTATGGGTTCGTGTTCGTGATACAAAAAGATCTGGTATGAAACCTGTTTATGAAAGAGTTGTTGAAATGGCTGAAGGAGCAGCGATACTAGCTAATGTTGATTATAAAGTTTCCTTAATTTCTGGGATTTATGAGGTGCTAGTCAATAGAACTGGTGGAGAAGTAATGCAAAAAAATCTTGAATTATTAGGGTCTATAGAATACACTGAAAAAGAAATAAAATTTGCCAAGGAAATACAAGCATCAACCGATAAACCTCAATTAGGAATTGATGGAACAATAAAACCAATGAGAAAAACATTAGAAAATCCAGGTGGTGGATCTACCGATGTTGGGGATGTAAGCTGGAATGTGCCTAATATAAATTTAGGTGTTACAACTGCCCCAGTTGATACTCCATGGCATTCTTGGGCAGTCGTTGCTTGTGGAGGTATGAGTATTGGTCACAAAGGAACTGTATATGCAGCAAAAGCAATGGCTATGACAATGTCTGATTTATTTAAAAACGATAAGCTCATTAAAAATATCACTTCAGAATATCTTGAAAGAAAAGGAAATGAAGAATATGAAGCAATGATTGATGGGCCAGCCCCGATTAATGAAAATTAAACTCTTTCAATTTTAGCTCCTAGAGCTTTAAGTCTTTTATCAATATTTTCATATCCCCTATCAATTTGTTCAATATTTTGAATTACTGATTCTCCCTTAGCAGATAGAGCTGCTATAAGGAGCGAAATCCCTGCTCTAATATCTGGGGAACTCATTGAGGTTGCCTTTAAAGACGATTTAAAGTCATGCCCTATTACTGTTGCACGATGAGGGTCACATAAAATAATTTTAGCACCCATATCGATTAGTTTATCAACAAAAAATAATCTACTTTCAAACATTTTCTGATGGATTAAAACACTTCCTCTGGCTTGGGTTGCAACAACAAGTATAATACTCAATAAATCAGGACTAAATCCTGGCCAAGGAGCATCTGAAATAGATAAAATTGAACCATCAATATAATTACGAATTTCATAACCATTTTTATGTTCAGGAATGACTATATCATCATCTTCCTGAATTAAATTAATCCCAAGTGATCTAAAAACATTAGGTATTACACCAAGATTTTCCCAACTAACATTTTTTATTCTTATAGTACTTTTAGTCATTGCAGCTAATCCAATCCAACTACCTATTTCAATCATATCTGGCAATACAGAGTGTTCAGCTCCACCTAATGAGTTAACTCCACGAATAGTCAACAAATTTGAACCAATACCCTTAATATTTGCACCCATTGATGTTAATAGTTTACACAATTGCTGAATATATGGTTCACATGCAGCGTTATAGATAGTGGTTTCTCCTTCTGCAAGTACAGAAGCCATTAAAACATTAGCTGTTCCAGTAACCGATGCTTCGTCAAGTAAAATATACGTACCCTTTAATTTTTTGGATTCAACTCCGTAAAAATAGTCTTCTTTGTTATATGTAAATTTTGCTCCAAGCTTAATCAACCCTTCAAAATGAGTATCTAATCTTCTTCTTCCAATTTTATCTCCACCTGGTCTAGGTATATATGCTTTTCCAAATCTTGCTAATAAGGGTCCAACTATCATAATAGACCCTCTTAAACTTTTGCCATCAATTTTAAACTTTTCAGAATTTAAATAATCTAAGTTAACATCGTCAGCTTTGAAAGAAAATGTATTCGGTTTTAGCTTCTTAACCTTAACACCTAGAGAAATTAATAATGATATCAACTTATTAATATCAATTATATCAGGAATATTTTTGATAATTATTTCCTCAGGAGTTAAAAGAGTTGCACATATTATCTGAAGAGCTTCATTTTTAGCTCCTTGTGGAGTAACATCTCCACTTAATTTTACACCTCCTTGTATTTTGAAAGCCTGCATATACTTTAACTAGTATCTTTTCCTGTTTTTATGATTTTTCTTTTGATATTTCTTATTAGAGAATTTTTTCTTTGATCTCAATAATAGTGAAGAATCCAAGAGCTCTTCTTTACTATCTCTAATATCAATTTTTGTTTCAGAAAGTTCATATAAATGGTCAAAAATCACCTGATCCTTTACGCTATCCTTATTCCAATTTAAAAAACACTTCTTCATGTGATTTGCAATTGTATAAACCAAAGCATCTTTCATTTCACCATTTTCCCATTTTACGGCCTCATCAATCATGATTTTAAGATTATTTCCGTAAAACCTATACTTTGGAAAATTTTGAGGATAACTCAAAGGTTCTGGCTTAGCATTTAATATTTCTTTTGAAGGCTTTTCAAATGGAGAGTCAGCATCTAATTTAAAATCTGACATAATAAAAAGTTGATCCCATAGTTTATGTTGGAAATCTGAAACATCTCTAAGATGTGGTTGTAGATTTCCCATTACAGAAATGATGGAATTAGCTATTTTATTTCTTTCTTCTTTAGTTTCTCTAGATGAAGCATAATTAATCATTTTTTGAATATGTCTCCCATATTCAGGAATAATTAAATCTTCTCTGTGAGTATTATATTCTAAATTTTCTATCAATGTTTTAGATTTGGTAAGTTAATATGAGGCAAAATACAAAAAATATACGCAGAAATTATAATAAAATTACATTTTCAATCTGTTCATTGACCTTCTTGTAATATCTGATAACTAAATCAGGATTTTTAGCAGTGATTCTTACAGAAACTGATGTGTATTTATTATTTTTTGAATTTTTAATATTAAACTTTGCATCAGTGGGTTTAAAAATATCTTTGAGTTTCTCAATATTAGAAGGATTTGATAGATATATAAACTTATATAGATATTGAGATGGCCAGTCGTTAGTTTCAGCTAGCCTA
>CABXBH010000014.1 GCA_902510415.1 uncultured Bacteroidota bacterium
TAAAAACTATGAGAAATTATATAACACTAATAATTTTTTTATTTACAAGTATTATTTATTCACAATCAAATATAGGAACTGATTTTAGAGCAATTGGATCAGATCAATCATCAAACTTTGGAACTTCATTTTTCTATAATCAACCAAATAAAGTTGTTCTAGGGTCAGCATACCTTTTTGATGAGTGGAATAATGATGGAGAAATTCAAACTCTTTCAGGTGAAAGGTTTTTAATAAGAAATATAAATTTAAATATTAGCAGAAACTCATTTGAAGCAAAAATAAATGATAACGATTCAATTTTTTCCTTCAATTTTAATAACATAAAAAAGATAATCATTAACGATAGATCTTACGTAAACTATTTTTATGATGAAGATAACAGAGTATACGAGTTAGTGTATGGTGGAAAAAGTTTTACGATTTTAAAGGGTTTTTCAGTGAAATTAGTAACAAGTTCTGGTAACCCAATGGTCAACAGGTCAAATGATAAGTATGTAAAAAAAGAATCATATTTTATTAGATCTGAGGATGATAAAATGATTAATAGTTTTAAGTTTAATAAGCGATCTCTTAATAAACTTTTTGAAAAAAGTAAAAAAGATGTAAGCAGAATTACTGCTTATATTGAATCAAGTAATCTTTCATATAAAAATGAAGATGATGCGATTAGAATACTGGAATTTGCATTTGACAATTAGAAAAATATAAAAAAGGAGTTTTGCTCCTTTTTTTTTTTTTTGAAAAAAATTATGTTTTTAATTATTATAAATTATTTTTGTCTAACCTTTTGTTCAAATGCAATATAATCAGAGAAAAAAAGCAATAATTTTATTAGAAGATGGTACTATTTTCCATGGTAAATCTATCGGAAAAGAAGGATCTGCTTTTGGAGAAGTTTGCTTTAATACTGGAATGACAGGTTATCAAGAAATTTTCACTGACCCCTCTTATTTTGGTCAGTTAATGGTTACTACAAATGCCTATATAGGAAACTATGGTGTTAAAGCAGAAGAGGTAGAATCTGATTCAGTTAAGATTGCAGGATTAATTTGTAGAAACTTTACATATAATTTCTCTAGATATGGAGACATAGACTCTCTGTATAATTTTTTTGAAAAAAATAATCTTTTAGCAATTTCCGATGTAGATACAAGAGCATTAGTTTCCTATATAAGAGATAATGGAGCCATGAATGCTGTCATATCTACTGATGTTGATAATATAGATGGGCTGAAAAAAGATTTGGATAAAATTCCTAGTATGGATGGTTTAGAGTTGGCATCAAAAGTTTCAACTAAAGAACCATATTTTTTTGGTAATGAATCTGCCAAATATAAAATTGCAGCTCTTGACTTGGGTATTAAAAAAAATATTCTAAGAAATCTTTCTCAAAGAGATTGTTACATAAAGGTTTTCCCTTTTGACACTCCTTTTGAAAAAATGAATTCGTGGAATCCAGATGCATTTTTTATTTCAAATGGACCTGGAGATCCAAAACCTCTGGTTAATGCTCAAAATGTTGCTAAAGAAATAATACAAAGAGATATGCCTCTTTTCGGGATATGCTTAGGTCATCAGATCATCGCGTTGGCTAATGGAATTTCAACTTACAAAATGCATAATGGACATAGAGGTATTAATCACCCTGTCAAAAATTTAAAATCTGGTAAAGGGGAAATTACTTCACAGAATCATGGTTTTGCCATTAGTAGAGAAGAAACCGAGAAAAATAATGATATTGCTATTACACATGTTCATTTAAATGATGATACAGTTGCAGGAATAGAAATGAAAAATAAAAATTGTTTTTCTGTTCAGTATCATCCTGAAGCAAGTCCTGGCCCTCATGATGCATCATATTTGTTTGACCAGTTTGTAAATAACATATCCAAAAATAAATAATGGGAAATATTAAAAAGATAACTGCTCGACAGATTTTCGATTCAAGAGGGAATCCAACAGTTGAGGTAGATGTTATCACAGATAATTCAATTCTGGGAAGAGCAGCTGTGCCTTCAGGCGCTTCAACTGGTGAACATGAAGCTGTTGAGCTAAGAGACGGCGGAAATGATTATCACGGTAAAGGTGTCTTAAAAGCTGTATCAAATATCAATAATATTATTGCTAAGGCATTAATTGGTAAATCAGTCTTTGACCAAAAATCAAATGACGAATTAATGATATCTTTAGATGGGACCGAAAATAAATCGAATTTAGGAGCGAATGCAATATTAGGAGTTTCTTTAGCAATGGCTAAAGCAGCTGCAAAAGAAAAAAATATTTCTTTGTTTACATATTTAGGACCTAATTCTAATATTCTTCCTGTTCCTATGATGAATATAATAAATGGGGGATCCCACAGTGATGCTCCAATTGCATTTCAGGAATTTATGATTATGCCAATTTCTGCAGATAGTTTTTCTCATGCAATGAAGATGGGTAGTGAAATTTTCCATTCTTTAAAAAAAGTTTTAAAATATAGAGGATTAAGTACTAGTGTTGGAGATGAGGGTGGTTTTGCTCCAAAATTAAATGGTACTGAAGATGCATTAGATACAATTAAAAAAGCTGTTATCGATTCTGGCTATAATCTTGGAAAAGATATTATGATTGCTCTAGATTGTGCTTCAGCAGAGTTCTATAAAGATGGTTATTATGATTATAGAATTTTTGAAGGAACTGAAGGGGAATTAAGAGATAGTAAGCAGCAAGCTGATTATTTAGCTGATTTATCTAAAAAATATCCAATAATTTCAATTGAAGATGGTATGGATGAAAATGATTGGGCTGGCTGGAAGTATTTAACTGAAATAATAGGAGATTCTGTTCAATTAGTTGGAGATGACCTTTTTGTTACCAATACAAAAAGATTGAAGAAAGGTGTTGAGGAAAATATAGCAAATTCGATTCTGATTAAAGTAAATCAGATAGGTTCATTAACTGAAACCATAGATGCTGTTAATATGGCTCATGAGGCTGGATTTACAACTGTAATGTCTCACAGATCGGGTGAAACAGAAGATACTACCATTGCTGATTTGTCAGTTGCTTTAAATTGCGGTCAAATAAAAACAGGCTCAATTTCAAGATCTGATAGAATAGCAAAATATAATCAATTATTAAGAATTGAAGAAGAATTAGCAGAAAATGCAACCTTTCCAAAAACTAAGGCATTTAAAATTAACCTTAGAAATTAGTAAATCTCTTAATATATATCTTTAATTTTTCCAAGATATTTTGTAGTTTTGCAAAAGTTAAAAACTATTTCAAACAATTTAATCGTGTCTGATAAAGCAACAATAAATATTGATGGTGCTAGTTATGATTTCCCTGTTTACAGAGGAGTTGAGGATGACGTGTGTATTGATATTAAGACTTTAAGAGGTGTCTCGGGTGCAACTACTATTGATAGGGGTTTTAAAAATACTGCTTCTTGTGAAAGTAAAATTACATACCTGGACGGAGAAAAAGGTATACTTAGATACAGGGGATATGATTTAGATGAGTTAGCTAATAAGGCTTCATTTTTAGAGGTTGCCTATCTACTCATATTTGGGGAATTACCAACAAAAAAAGAGTTGGAAAAATTTCATGACGATATAGTTGATAATAGTATAGTTAATGATGATGTTAAGAAAATTGTTGACGCTTTCCCAAGTTCTGCACATCCTATGGGTGTATTATCAAGCTTAACAAGTGCATTAACAGCCTTTAATCCTGATGATGTTTCACTTGATTATGACAGAAGTAAGGAAGGTATGTACGATACTATTGTAAAGGTATTAGGTAAAATACCAATCTTGGTTGGATGGTCTTTTAGAAAGAAAAATGGATTACCATTACACTATTCTATGAAAATCAGAAATCTTGACTATACAGATATGATTTTACATTTACTTTTCAAAAAGCCTAATGATGACTATCAGCCAGATAAGAACCTTATAAATGTATTTAATAAACTTTTAATATTACATGCTGATCACGAGCAAAATTGTTCAACTTCTACAGTTAGAATAGTTGGTTCTTCACACGCAGGTTTATTTCCCTCAATTTCTGCTGGAATTTCTGCACTTTGGGGTCCGTTACATGGTGGGGCTAATCAAGCTGTTTTAGAGATGTTGAAGTCAATTCAAGAAGATGGTGGTAACACTAAAAAATATATTAGAAAAGCTAAAGATAAAGAAGATCCATTTCGTTTAATGGGATTCGGTCATAGAGTTTATAAAAACTATGACCCAAGGGCTAGAATAATTAAAGATGCAGCTCACAAATTTTTAAAATCTCTTGGAATAGACGACCCCTTACTTCATATTGCATCAGAACTAGAAGAAAATGCTTTAAAAGATAAATATTTTATAGACAGAAAATTATTTCCAAATGTAGATTTCTATTCCGGTGTTATTTATCGTGCAATGGGTATTCCTTCTGATATGTACACGGTAATGTTTGTTTTAGGAAGACTGCCTGGGTGGATTGCTCAGTGGAGAGAAATGAGATTAATGAATGAACCAATTGGTAGACCAAGACAACTATATACTGGTCCAACTTCTAGAAAATTCAAATCCAAAAAATAATTGATTCACATATTTGTTAGATGCTAGAGCTTAATGTAAATAATGAAACATCAAGGCTTTTGGCAGTATTGTTAGGAACTGCTAAAAGTAACGGAGCAATACCTACTGAAGAGGAATGTTACGATCCAAAAAGTAGAGAAAATGTTATAAAAGAAACTTATCCCACAGAAAAGGATATGATTATTGAATTAGGTGAGTTAGAAAATGTCTTACTTAAGTACAATATTAAAGTCTTTAGACCTGATATTATAAATCACTATAATCAGATTTTTTCTAGAGACATTGGTTTTGTAATCGATGATACTTTTATTATTTCAAATATTTTAGCTGAAAGATCTAAGGAGATATCAGCAATTGATAAAATAATAAGCCTTATTCCAGATGATAAAATTATCAGATTACCTCAAAATTGTCATATTGAAGGTGGAGATGTTATTCTGCATAACGATTATGTTTTTATAGGAACATATGACGGAGAGGACTATTCTGAAATAAAAACAGCAAGAACAAATTATCAGGCTATCAATTTTTTAAAAGACAGATTTCCTGAAAAAAAAATCATTTCATTTGATTTGATTAAATCAGATAAAGACCCGAAAAAAAACGCACTTCATTTAGACTGCTGTATGCAGCCTGTTGGTATTGATAAATTGATAGCCTGTCCTGAAGCATTTAATAAAAGAGAACAATACGATTGGTTAATTAATTATTTTGGTAAAGAAAATATTTTAGAAATTTCTTTGGTTGAAATGAGTGAGATGTGTTGTAATTTTTTCTCTATAGCTAATAACATTGTAGTTAGTGAAAAATCTTTCACTAAGGTTAATAATTGGTTGCGAAATTTTAATATAACAGTTGAAGAAATAAATTATAAAGAAATTTCAAAACAAGGAGGGCTTTTAAGATGTTCAACTTTGCCGCTAATAAGAGATAATTCATGAAGCAATCAACAAATTCAATTTTAATGATTAGACCAAATAATTTTGGATATAATGAAGAGACAGCATTAGATAATCATTATCAAAATCAAGGTTCTCTTGAGATGGATTCTAATGAGAATGCCCAAAAGGAGTTTGACAATATGGTTTTTAATTTAAGACAAAATGGAATCTCAGTTTATGTTTTTCAAGATGATGATATTAATTACACTCCAGATTCAATTTTTCCAAATAATTGGATTTCATTTCATGAAAACGGAGATGTTGGCTTATACCCAATGTATGCTGAAAATAGAAGGTTAGAGAGAAGGCCGGAGGTTATAAAATTTCTTGAAGATGAAGGCTTTAATATTGATAATATAGTTGACTACTCTAGTGCAGAATCTGAAAATAAATTTTTAGAAGGAACAGGAAGTATGATACTAGATAGAGAAAATAGAATAGCCTATTGTTCAATTTCAAAAAGATCAAATGAAGATCTATTTATTGAATTTTGTGAAGATTTCGAATTTACGCCTGTTTTATTTAATTCCTACCAGTCTGTTGGAGATAAGAGGCTACCTATATATCACACAAATGTAATGATGTGTTTAGCAACAAATTATGTTGTAATATGTTTGGATTCAATTGATGATAAAAAGCAGAGAAAAAATGTTTCTAATTTTATAAATGAGTCAGGCAAGAAGCTAATTGAAATTTCTGAAAACCAGGTTGAAAGTTTTGCTGGAAATATGCTTGAGCTTTTGAATGATAAAGGGGATAGCATATTGGTAATGAGTAAGTCTGCAGAGAATTCATTAAGTGAAATTCAAAAAAATTCGATTAAAAAATATTCACAAATTATTTCTTCTAATATCAATACAATCGAAGTTTGTGGAGGTGGTAGTGCTAGATGTATGATGGCAGAAATATTTTTACCAAAAAAATAATATTATTAAACAGTATCTTTACAACAGATAATTAACAATGTATATTCAAGAATTCATAGAAAAAAGTATTAAATCATCTTTTGATAAAATTTTTCAAATGAATCCTAAGACTATTGAGCTTCAACAAACGAAGAAAGAATTTGAAGGAGATATTACGCTTGTTGTTTTTCCTTATGTGAAAGAACTCAAAATGAGTCCTAAGGAAATTGCTGAAAAAATTGGAGATTATCTTGTAGAGACAAACTCAATTGTTTCCTACAATGTTGTGTCAGGCTTTTTAAACCTTTCTATTTCTGATGATCATTATTTACACTTTTTTAACTCAGTTAAGGATAATTCAGAATACGGATATTCAAATACTATTTCCAATGATGCTGTAATGGTTGAATATTCGTCTCCAAATACTAATAAGCCCTTACACTTAGGTCATATAAGAAATAATCTGCTTGGTTATAGTATGTCTGAAATATATAAAGCTTCAGGAACAAAAGTTTATAAAACACAAATCATAAATGATAGAGGTATTCATATTTGTAAAAGTATGATTGCGTGGTTAGAATATGGAAACAGTGAAACTCCAACTAGTACGAATACCAAAGGAGATAAATTTGTTGGAGATTACTACATCAAGTTTGATAAGGAATATAAAATTCAAATTGAGGAGCTTGTAAAAAACGGATGCTCTGAAGAGGACGCAAAACAAAATGCGCCTATACTTTTAAGAGCTAAAGAAATGCTGATTAAATGGGAGTCTGGAGATAGGGCTGTAGTTGAGCTTTGGAAAAAAATGAATAGTTGGGTCTATGAAGGATTTGAAGAGACTTATAAGAATTTAGGTGTAGACTTTGATAGTTACTATTATGAGAGTGATACATACCTGCTTGGAAAAGAATTTATTTCTACTGGTTTAAAATCTGGTGTTTTTTATAAAAAAGATGATGGGTCAGTATGGTGTGATTTAACAGACGATGGATTGGATGAAAAAATTGTACTTAGAGCGGATGGAACTGC
This sequence comes from uncultured Bacteroidota bacterium, assembly GCA_902510415.1. GTDB lineage: Bacteria > Bacteroidota > Bacteroidia > Flavobacteriales > Flavobacteriaceae > MED-G13. The sequence goes on from CABXBH010000014.1 coordinate 7,456, forward strand.
TGTTTACATGACACAAGATATTGGTACTGCAGTGCAAAGGGTAAAAGACTATCCTGATGTTAATTCTATGGTATATACTGTTGGTAATGAACAAGACTATCATTTTAAAGTTCTTTTCTTAATACTTAAAAAGTTAGGCTTTTCTTGGTCTGAAAACTTATTTCATTTAAGCTACGGAATGGTCGATCTGCCAAGTGGTAAAATGAAAAGTAGGGAAGGAACTGTTGTTGATGCTGATGATTTAATGATTGAAATGACGAATACTGCAAAAGAAATTTCTCAAAATTTAGGAAAGCTAGAAGGTCTTTCTGATGATGAAAAAAATAATATATATAAAACAGTGGGTCTAGGTGCCTTGAAGTATTACATCCTTAAGGTTGATCCTAAAAAAAGAATTCTTTTTGACCCAAAAGAATCGGTAGATTTTCAAGGAAATACAGCTTCTTTTATTCAATATTCCTATGCAAGAATCCAGTCTGTTTTAAACGGAATAAATTTTGAATTATCAAAAGATAAATATGACAGAAAATTAGAGGAAAAAGAAAAAGAGTTGATTAAACAAATTGATTTATTTCCCTCTGTTATTAGAGGTGCTGCTAGCTCACATAACCCAGGTCTGGTAGCAAATTATGTTTACGATTTGGTAAAGTCATTTAACTCATTTTATCAATCTTTGCCAATTTTAAAATCTGCTTTTGAAGACAAGAAGACATTTAGGATTGAGCTTTCAAAATTGGTAGGAATAACAATAAAAAATGCATTGTCATTATTGGGTATTGGTGTAGTTGATAGAATGTAATTTTAATATGAGTTTTAAATTTTTTATTTTACAGTATGTTTAGTAATCTAAGTGAAAAATTAGACAAAGCCTTACAGGTTTTAAAAGGTCATGGAAGTATCACAGAAATTAATGTTGCTGAGACTTTAAAAGAAGTTAGACGCGCACTTCTTGATGCTGATGTAAATTTTAAAACTGCCAGAGATTTTACCCAAAGAGTTAAGGAAAAGGCAATGGGTCAAGATGTGTTGACCAACCTTAAGCCTGGTCAGTTAATGGTCAAGATTGTAAAAGATGAATTAGCTGAATTGATGGGTGGTGAAACTTCAGAGATAAATTTAAAAGATAAACCATCAATAGTTTTGATGTCTGGATTACAAGGTTCAGGTAAAACTACTTTCACCGCAAAGCTCGCTAACGACATAAGAAAGAAAAAATCTTTAAAACCGTTAATGGTTGCCTGTGACGTTTATAGACCAGCAGCAATCGAGCAATTACATGTACTCGGAAAAGATTTAGATATCGAGGTGTATTCTGAAGAAGATAATAAAGACCCTGTAGCAATTGCGAAGGCAGGTGTTAAACATGGGAAATCAAAGGGACATAATTTAATCATCATCGATACAGCAGGTAGGTTAGCAATTGATGAAGAAATGATGGATGAAATTTCAAATATTAAAAAAGCTGTTAAGCCAAGTGAAATTTTATTTGTTGTAGATTCCATGACAGGTCAAGATGCTGTAAATAGCGCAAAAGCATTTAATGATGTTTTGGATTTTGACGGAGTTGTTCTTACAAAGTTAGATGGTGATGCAAGGGGTGGTGCTGCATTGTCAATTAAAAGTGTTGTCGATAAGCCTATTAAGTTTATTGGTACAGGCGAAAAAATGGATGCATTGGATGTATTTCATCCAAGTAGAATGGCTGATAGAATTCTTGGAATGGGTGATGTTGTCTCCCTTGTTGAAAGAGCTCAACAGCAATTTGATCAGGATGAAGCAAGAAAGATTCAAAAGAAAATTGCCAAAAATAAGTTTGGTTTAGATGATTTTATGAAGCAAATTCAGCAGATTAAAAAAATGGGTGATATGAAGGATTTGGTTGGTATGATACCTGGGGCTAATAAAATGATGAAAGATTCTGATGAGCAAATTGATAATGAATCATTTAAACCAATTGAAGCCATCATTAACTCTATGACTCCAAAAGAAAGAGCCCTTCCATCAATTTTAGATCATTCTAGAAAAAAGAGAATTAGTAATGGTTCAGGTAGATCAGTAGAAGAAATCAATCAGCTTCTCAAACAATTCAATCAAATGAGTAAAATGATGAAGATGATGCAGGGAATGGGGCAAGGTAAAATGATGCAAATGATGCAAAATATGAAGGGAAAATGATAATTTTAGACGGTAAAAAAACTAGCAACGATATAAAGGCTGAAATTGCAGAATCTGTCAAAGAGATTACGGCAAACGGTTCAAGACCCCCACATTTAGCTGCGGTTATTGTTGGTGATGATGGAGCAAGTCTGACATATGTTGGCAGTAAAGTTCGTGCCTGTAAAAGAGTTGGTTTTGAGTCAACTTTAATAAAACTTTCTGAATCTATATCTGAAAATGAACTTCTTGAAAAAGTTAAAGAGTTGAATAGTGATGAAAATATCGATGGATATATTGTTCAGCTTCCATTACCTAAACATATTGATTCTCAAAAAATATTAATGGCTGTTGATGCTGATAAAGACGTGGATGGTTTTCATCCGACAAATTTTGGAAAAATGGCCTTGAGTCTTCCAACTTTTATTTCAGCAACTCCTTTTGGAATCATAGAGCTTCTTAAAAGATATAATGTTGATTCATCTGGAAAACATACTGTTGTTATAGGAAGATCCGATATTGTAGGTAGGCCAGTAAGTATTTTAATGAGCCAAAAATCCAGTCCTGGAAATTCTACGGTTACACTTGCACATAGTAGAACAAAAAATATTGAAGAACTAACCAAGCAGGCTGATATCATAATTTCAGCTCTCGGAGTGCCAAATTTTCTAAAGGCAGAAATGGTAAAAGAGGGTGCTGTGATAGTTGATGTAGGTATAACTAGGGTAGCTGATAATTCTCAAAAAGGTTATAAGATTGTTGGTGACGTAGACTATGAAAATGTATCCCCAAAATGTAGTTATATCACCCCTGTTCCTGGTGGAGTCGGTCCTATGACAATTGCTATGTTATTAAAAAACACACTATTAGCTTACAAAGGATAGTTGTATTTCTAATTTTTTTTTTCTAATTTGAAGTCATTCTAAATAATTTAATTACTTTGAGATGAGAGATAACTACGCATTCCATATTATATTTATTTTATTATTTATTTTATTTTCTTCAAATCAATTATTTTCTCAAACTACTGTTACTGTTGCCAATGGAAGTGCTGAAGGGCCAATTCCAATATATCCTTATTACAATTATGGTTATGGTGAAATAATATATACACAAAGTCAAATTGCTAACCAAGGAGTAATTGACCAAATTCAATTTGAGTGGGATGGAGGAGCAGCAGAGACAAGATCTTGGAAAATATATATGGGTCATACATCTAAGACAACATATTCAAGCACTACAGATTGGATAACTACATCTGGTCTAACAGAAGTTTATGATGGTACTGTTTCACTTAATTCAAGTGGATCCGCATATTTTCTAACTATTAATTTGGAAAATAATTTTACTTATAATAATTCTAATAATTTAGTTGTTGCTATTCAGGACAATACTGCTGATTACATTCCTAGTGGTTCTGCCTATAGATTTCATTCTGCTTCTACAGGTGATTCATCTGTTAGATCCATTGTAAAATATAATGATGCGGGAGCCGTTAGTTCAACGAGCCCACCCACTGCTTCAAATAGATATACCTACACTCCAAGTTTTAAAATAAGAATTACTTCTGCCTCTCCGTCAATATCTGTTGGATCTGCAGTTTCTGGATTAAATTATGCTTCAGGTTCCGGACCTTCATCTTCTCAGACAACAACTGTTTCAGGAAGTAATTTATCTGCAAATATAACTGTAGCTGCACCAACAAATTTTGAAGTTTCTACAGATAATTCTTCTTTCTCAGATTCTGTCGCACTAACTCAATCTGGAGGAACGGTTAATTCTACTACTATTCATACAAGATTAAAAACCGGTCTTTCAACTGGCTCATATTCAGGAAACATAACAGCTTCCTCTACGAATGCAACAAATCAAACAATTTCATTATCAGGAAATGTTGGTGTAAGCAATCTATATGTTGATGATTCGGGTTCAAACTCAAATAATGGACTCACATCAGGAGCTCCCTTTGCTACATTAGCTTATGCAATTTCACAGGCTATTGATGGAATTGGCGCCACAATTAATGTGGCAGCTGGAACATATACCGAACATACAGTAAATGTTAATAAATCTGTTACTATAAAGGGTGCTGGATCTTCTTCAACTATATTTGATTCTAATACAAGTAATGTTGGATTTATATCAATAACGTCAAGTGATGTTACAATAGAAGCTTTAAAAATAAAAGATTACAATTTTACTTCTTCCTCAACTACTGCAAATGCTTATGGTGGAGCTGGAATAAGGGTAGGTGTTACACCAGGAAATGAAACTGTTTCAGCTACATTATCTGGAATTACAATTAAAGATGTTGTTTTTGAAGATAATTATTCAGATGCAAGTAGTGGTGATGGAGGAGCAATAGAATTTCAAACCCATGCATCACCTTACTCAACATCTACCACGGCAACTATAGAGGGCTGTACATTTAAAGGGAACAGGGCTGGTATTACTGGGTCAAATGTAGGCGGTCATAATGGTGGTGCAATTCAAGGTAAAATTGGCGCCCATGTAACAATTAAAAACTCCATTTTTTATGATAATGATGCTGATTATACAGGATCCGCTGTAAATTTTTGGGCTACTGCATCAACAGCAACTGTTACGATGAATAACTGTACGTTGTATGATAATACTGCATTTTCTTCTGCCTCTGGATATATTGCTCAGTTTATGGCTGTTGGAAATGTAACTGCAAATATAAATAATAGTATAATTTATGGTGCAAGTATTGGAAATGCTAATAGTTTTGATGTCGATGGTCAAGATGTTCTCGATAATTATACAACTACAATAAATATGCGAAATAGCATAATTGGAGACTATTCTACAACAGAATATGACCATACAGCCAGTAGTGTTACTGAAGGTCAAGCACCTCTTTTTGCTGATACTGGAAGTGATGATTATACACTACAAGATAGTTCACCTGCTATTGATACAGCAAGTTCAACTTATGCGCCTGTAGATGATTTTAATGATTTATCTAGACCTCAAGGTCAGGCAGATGATATGGGTGCTTATGAACACAGAAATACATGGGATGGATCGACTGATACTGACTGGTCTACTACTGCAAACTGGAGTGAAAATATTGTTCCTGTTTCTGGCAGATCACCAATAATAGCTGATGTAACAAATCAGCCAGTCATTAGTAGTGATGATGGGTCTAGTGGGGATGTTACTTTGGAAGATATAACAATAAATTCAGGAGCTGAATTGACAATAAATAAAGAGGCTTCATTAACATTAACCGATGACTTTACAAATAATTCAGGCTCAGTATATTTAGAATCTGATTCTAACGAGTTTGCATCAATTATTGTTCAAGGAGATGCAAGTGGAAACATTACATACAAAAGATATGTTAATGCGGTAACTGCAAATGGTTGGGATTTAATAGGCTCACCTGTTGATGGACTTGATATAAACACCTTTGTCTCAACCAATACAAGTGGCACAGCAACACTAGCAACTAATGGGGTTCAAGTTGCTATTGGAACATATAGTAACAGTAATAATGATTGGTCTAACTATACAACCGACGGCTCAGGAGCTGGAAACGTTAATGCTGCAGGAAACTTTGATATTGGAAAAGGATATCAAATGGGAACAGTTGACGGCGGGACTAATATTTTACAGTTTACAGGAACTATTGCTACTGCAGATCAACTTCAAGCAGTAATTAATAATCATGGAAATGGTTCTGGAAGAAGATGGAATTTGGTTGCAAATCCTTTCCCGTCATATTTGATGTTAAATGATGATGCTCATGGTTCAAATAATCTTTTAACAGTAAATAATTCAATAATCGATGGAAGTTATTTAGCAGCATATGGTTATGATGCTGACGGTAGTGGTTTTACTGCTTATGGTCAAGATTATCTCAGCAATACTGCTAAATATGTAGCACCTGGTCAATCATTTATGATTGCAGCCTCAAGTTCAAGTTCTGCTAATTTGAGTATCACTGAGGCTATGCTTACCACTACCGGCTCAGATGATTTTATCTCTGGGGATCAAATGAATGATACTGAAATATATTTAAAGCTATTCAATGAAGATCAGATGATTGAAACTACACATATTAAGTTCCAAGAGAATATGACTTTAGGCCTTGATCCAGGTTATGATCTTGGAAATTATTATCAGGGTGCCGCTATTTCAACCAGACTTGTGGAAGATGATGAAGGTAATAACTTTGAGCATCAACAACTTCCTCCATCAGCCATGGAAAATGCAGTGATTCCATTGGTGATTAATCAATCAGCTGGTCAAGAGTTTAGAGTAAACCTTTACACAGCAACGATTCCAGATCCTAATGTGTATTTGGAAGATGTAGAGGAAGGAACTTTCACGAATCTTTATGAAGGAGACTTTGTATTAACTCCTACTAGTGATTTAGAGGGAGTCGGAAGATTCTTTATTCACATGAGCGCTGATACAATGAGTAATGAAGATGTATCGACAAGCTTATTAAATGCTTATAAAGAAGTAGATGCTAGCTACATTACAATTGAAGGATTAGCTACTCAAACAAACGAAACTAAAGTTAGTTTATACAACATTCTTGGTAGAGAGGTATTCTCTACTACTCTAAACAATAACATGAATACACAAACAATCTCAACAGTTGGATTGTCAAGTGGTATTTACGTAATTGAATTAGAATCAGGAAGTGATAGATTAACCAAGAAACTTTTAATACAATAATCATGAAGAAGACAGGTATTACTAGAAAACAGGCAATCAAAAAGATGGGGAAATATGCAGCATTGACTGCTATTGGAACCTTCGCTATACTGAATCCTAAAAAGGCTCAGGCACAATCAACACCGCCAGGACCTCCAGGTTGGGATTAATTATGTCGCAAAGATTTGATTAAAGTCTTTGAAGGATTTAAATTCTAGTGCATTGCCAGCAGGATCCATAAAAAACATGGTTGCCTGTTCACCTGGCTGACCTTCAAAACGTATATAAGGTTCAATTATAAATTTTACTCCTTTTTTTGTTAAATTTTCAGAGAACTTGTGAAATGTATCCCATTCTAAAACAACGCCAAAGTGAGGTACTGGCACATTTTTTCCATCTACGTGATTTGTATGAATTTCATCGTTAGATTTTTCTTTATAATGAATAACAAGTTGGTGGCCAAAAAGATTAAAATCAACCCAATGTTCACTGCTTCTTCCTTCTTCACATCCAAGTATTTCACGATAGAATTTTCTACAAACGGGGATGTTGTCAACAGGAATTGCTAAATGAAATGGGGTTAATTTTGACATCTTATTTTTTTAATAATTTTATTTCACCATCCGTTAATAATCTGTATTTACCTTCAGGTATATCAAGTTTTATATTCATTATCCTAATTCTTTGAAGAGCAACTACTTTATAATCAAAGTAGTCACACATTCTTCTAATTTGTCTGTTTAGGCCTTGGGTTAAAATAATCTTAAACTGATTTGTTTTTACTTTTTCAACAATGCATTTTTTTGTTGTTTTTCCAAGAATTGGAACACCCTCACTCATTTTTCTAAGAATTGTTTCAGGAATGGGTCTATTGACTTTAACAAGATATTCTTTCTCGTTGTTATTCGCAGTTTTAAGTATCTTATTTGCTGTTTCACCGTCATTGGTAAGTAATATTAGTCCTGTGGTTGTTTTATCAAGCCTTCCGATAGGAAATATCCTTTCTGAGAAGTTAATAAAATCAATAATATTATTTTCTTCAACCCCTGCATTAGTGGTGCATACTACTCCTCTTGGTTTATTTAAGGAGATAAATATTTTTTTCTTTTTGGATTGATTGATTTTTTCCCCGTCTACTTCAATCATGTCATCTTCTGAAACCTTCATTCCCATTTTAGCAGGTTTTCTATTCACATAGATTCTGCCTTGCTCGATTAATGCATCAGCTTGACGCCTTGAGCAATATCCAACCTCACTTAAAAACTTATTTATTCTTGTTCCAGTCTCACTCATTTGAAATATTTAAATATGAGAGTAAATATAGATATTAAGATTTTTATATTTGTTCTCGAATGGATAAAAAAACTAAGACACTTTTAGAAAAAGGAGAGGTTCTTCCTATAATGGAATCTTTTTATACAATTCAAGGAGAGGGGTATCATAAAGGAACTGCATCTTATTTCATCAGAACAGGTGGGTGTGATGTTGGTTGTCATTGGTGTGATGTAAAGGAAAGCTGGGATGAAGAAGCTCATCCAATAATACCTATCAAAGAAATAGTTCAAAAATCACTAGAATTTTCTGACTGTGTAATTGTAACTGGAGGGGAGCCTTTAATGTGGAATATGGATCCTTTGACTAAAGAGTTAAAAAAATTCAACAAAAAAACTCATATTGAAACATCAGGATCGTATCCGTTAACAGGTGATTGGGATTGGGTTTGCCTTTCTCCTAAAAAAGCTAAGCTCCCAATAGATGACGCTTATAAATATGCTGATGAGTTAAAAATAATAATTTACAACAACCACGATTTCATATTTGCTCAAGAGCAGGCAAAAAAAGTAAATAACAAAGCTATTTTGTATCTACAGCCTGAGTGGGGAAAAAGGAATAAAATGATGCCTCTTATGGTTGAATTTGTTAAAAAGAATCCTAAATGGAAGTTATCACTTCAAACCCATAAATATCTAAATATTCCATAGCTAACATTCTTAAATTTATACTCCATTTAGTTATTATTTATATAACATATTTATATAAATAATAACTAATAAATTATAATATGTAATTAAAAATATATTATATGTTTATAATTATAATATTTTTATCTTTTTTTGTTAAAAATAAAATTATGTGTGGAATAGTATGTGCTTTTAATACTAGTGATGATATATTACTCCGAACTAGAGTTTTAGAAATGGCTAAAACAATTAGGCATAGGGGGCCTGATTGGAGCGGAATCTATTCAAATGAAAATGCAATTATTGCACATGAGAGACTAGCGATTGTTGATCCTAGCTCTGGTCAACAGCCATTATTTAGTCAAGAAAACAGATATGTTCTTGCAGCCAATGGAGAAATCTATAACCATAAAGAATTAAGAAAAGAGTTCTCGGAATACAATTTTTCAACTAAAAGTGATTGCGAAGTTATTTTACCTCTTTTTGAAAAATATGGCCCTAATTTTTTGGATAAGCTTAACGGTATTTTTGCTTTTGCTATTTATGATTCTAAAAAGGATGAATATTTTGTAGCTAGAGATCATATGGGTATCATTCCTTTATATATTGGATGGGATAATAAAGATGTTTTTTATGTGTCGTCTGAATTAAAAGCTTTAGAAGGTCAATGCTCAAAGATAGAGTTATTTCCACCGGGTAATTATTTGTTTAACTCAGACAACAATTTCAAGTCTTGGTATAAAAGATATTGGGAAGATTTTGAAAACGTAAAGGATTTAAAATCTAACATAGAAAAACTCCGTGAATCGTTAGAAAATGCCGTCCATAGACAATTAATGACCGATGTGCCATATGGAGTGTTGTTGTCGGGTGGTTTGGATTCGTCAATTACTTCAGCTATAGCTAAAAAATACTCCCAAAAAAGAATTGAATCTAATGATAAACAGCCTGCATGGTGGCCTCAACTTCACTCGTTTTCGGTTGGTTTAAAGGGGTCTCCAGATTTAGTAGCAGCAAAAAAAGTTGCAGACCATATAGGTACTATTCATCACGAAATTATTTTCACTATTCAAGAAGGTCTTGATGCAATTAAAGATGTGATATATAATCTTGAAACATATGATATTACTACTGTTCGAGCTTCTACACCTATGTATTTGATGGCAAGAGTTATAAAATCAATGGGAATAAAGATGGTTCTTTCAGGTGAGGGTGCTGATGAGCTTTTTGGAGGGTATTTATATTTTCATAAGGCTCCAAGCGCAAAAGATTTTCATGAAGAGACTGTTAGAAAATTAAAGAAATTACACATGTATGATTGTCTTAGAGCTAATAAAAGTTTAGCTGCTTGGGGGGTTGAAGGTAGAGTCCCTTTTTTAGACAAAGAATTCATTGATATTGCGATGTCATTAAATCCTAAAGATAAAATGATAAATAAGGAAAGAATGGAAAAATGGATTTTAAGAAAAGCATTTGAAGATTATCTGCCTAACGAAATTTTATGGAGACAGAAAGAGCAGTTTAGTGATGGAGTCGGTTACAATTGGATTGACTCTCTTAAAGATTTTGTTTCTGAATTTATCTCAGATAAAGATATGGCTGATGCAAAAATTAAGTTTCCTATAAAACCTCCTCAAACAAAGGAAGAATATTATTATAGATCTTTGTTTTCTGAGCATTTTCCGTCAAACACTGCTGCTATGTCAGTTCCGCAAGAACCATCCATAGCTTGCAGTACTAAAATTGCCTTGGAATGGGACGAGGCTTTTAAGTCTATAAATGAGCCTTCGGGCAGGGCTATTTATAAAGTTCATCAAGACGCTTATTAAGCCTGTTTTTTACCTTGCGAATTGTTAATAACTTGTGGTTTTAAAAAGCTATATTTTAACCTGTTACAGGCTCTTTTTTTCGTATATTTGATGTGTATAGTTTTTTATCTAAATAAAATAGACTAAAAGCTTAATATTTTAACTAACTATTTTACAATCAATTATGAGTGAAAATCAAGCTAAATATTCAGCAGATAGTATACAGGCGCTGGAGGGAATGGAGCATGTTAGAATGCGTCCATCGATGTACATTGGAGATGTTGGATCTAGGGGTTTACATCATCTTGTTTATGAAGTTGTAGATAATTCAATTGATGAGGCTATGGCTGGGCATTGTGACAGAATTTCTGTTACAATTAACGAAGATAATTCTGTTACTACTGAAGATAATGGTAGGGGTATTCCAGTTGGAATGCATAAAAAGGAAGGTGTTTCTGCACTTGAAGTTGTAATGACTAAAATTGGAGCTGGTGGTAAATTTGATAAAGATTCTTATAAAGTTTCTGGTGGTCTTCATGGAGTTGGTGTAAGTTGTGTAAATGCACTTTCTGAAAAACTCACCGCAACAGTTCATAGAGATGGTAAAATATATAGTCAAGAATACGAAAGAGGTAAAGCACTAGAACCTGTTAAAGAAGTAGGTAATTCTGACAAAAATGGTACCGTAGTCACTTTTTTACCTGATAAAACAATTTTTAACGATATCAACACATATAGTTATGATATCTTGGCTACTAGATTAAGAGAGCTATCTTTTCTAAATAAAGGGATTACTGTTACCATAACAGACAAGCGTAATAAAGATGAAGAAGGTAATTATGTTGGTGAAGAGTTTCATTCAAAAGAAGGTTTAATAGAGTTTATTAGATTCCTTGATGATACTAGGGAGCCAATAATGAAGGATGTAATTGCTTTTGAAGGAGAAAAGAATGGTGTTCCAGTAGAAGTAGCAATGATATATAATACTTCATATTCTGAGAACTTACATTCGTATGTTAACAATATTAATACTCATGAGGGAGGAACTCATTTGAGTGGTTTTAGAAGAGGTTTAACCCATACACTTAAAAAATACTCTGAGACTTCAGGGATGCTAGACAAACTTAAATTTGAAATTGCTGGTGATGATTTTAGAGAGGGTTTAACAGCCATAGTTTCTGTTAAAGTTGCTGAACCCCAATTTGAAGGACAAACTAAAACAAAGCTTGGAAATAAGGAGGTTTCTTCTTGTGTAAGTCAAGCTGTTTCAGAAATGCTTAGGGATTATCTAGAAGAACATCCTGAGGATGCAAAAATAATTGTACAGAAGGTAATCTTAGCAGCACAAGCAAGACACGCTGCACAAAAAGCACGTGAGATGGTGCAAAGAAAATCAGTGATGAGTATTGGAGGTCTTCCAGGTAAACTTTCTGATTGTTCTGAGCAAGATCCTGCTAAATGTGAGGTTTTTCTTGTTGAGGGTGATTCCGCAGGCGGAACTGCAAAACAAGGTAGAGACAGAGCTTTTCAAGCAATCTTACCATTAAGAGGTAAAATATTGAATGTAGAGAAAGCAATGCAACACAAGGTGTTTGAAAATGAAGAAATACGAAACATTTTCACTGCGTTAGGAGTAACGATTGGAACTGAAGAGGATAGTAAAGCATTAAATATCGAAAAATTAAGATATCACAAAGTTGTTATTATGTGTGATGCAGATATTGATGGTAGTCATATTTCCACTCTAATTTTAACTTTCTTATTTAGATATATGAAAGAATTAGTGGAAAATGGACATGTATATATTGCAACTCCTCCGTTATATCTCGTGAAAAAAGGATCAAAGAAAGAATATGCTTGGAATAATGATCAACGAGACAGTATTATGATGAAGTTTGGGGATGGCTGTAAAGTTCAAAGATATAAGGGTCTTGGAGAGATGAATGCTTCGCAACTATGGGAAACAACTATGAATCCAGAATTTAGAACATTAAGAAAAGTAGTTATTGATAATGGCTTAGAGGCTGATAGAATTTTTTCAATGTTAATGGGTGATGATGTTCCACCAAGAAGAGAGTTTATTGAGAATAATGCAATCTATGCAAACATAGATGCTTAAAATAATTTTATGAAAGTTACAGTAGTTGGAGCAGGAGCGGTTGGAGCAAGTTGCGCAGAGTATATTGCAATTAAGAACTTTGCATCCGAGGTCGTTATATTAGATATTAAAGAAGGTTTTGCTGAGGGAAAGGCGATGGATTTAATGCAAACAGCTTCATTAAATAATTTTGACACCAAAATCATTGGAACAACAAACGATTACTCAAAAACCTCCAATAGTGATATATGCGTAATTACTTCAGGAATCCCAAGAAAACCTGGAATGACAAGAGAAGAGTTGATTGGCATTAATGCAGGAATAGTTAAAGAGGTAAGTTCTAAATTATTGAAATATTCACCTGATACTATCTTAATAGTTGTTAGTAATCCAATGGATACTATGACATATCTTGTTCATAAAACAACAGGTATAGAAAAAACTAGAATAATTGGTATGGGCGGTGCACTAGATTCTGCAAGATTTAAGTATAGACTTGCAGAAGCATTAAATGCTCCAATAAGTGACGTTGATGGTATGGTCATTGGTGGTCATAGTGATAAAGGGATGGTGCCATTAATTTCTAAGGCAACAAGAAATAGTATTAAGGTTTCAAATTTTTTATCTTCTGATAGGCTTGATAAAGTTCGTGAAGATACCAAGGTGGGTGGAGCAACTTTAACTAAGTTACTTGGAACATCTGCCTGGTATGCACCTGGTGCAGCAGTAAGTTCACTTGTGCATTCGATAGCATGTAATCATCATAAAATCTTTCCTTGTTCAGCTATGCTTGAGGGTGAATATAGTTTGAATGACTTATGTATAGGTGTTCCTGTTATTCTTGGTAGTAACGGAATTGAAAAGATTGTTGAATTAGATTTGGATTCAGAAGATTTAACCCATCTAACCCAAAGTGCAGAAGGAGTTAAGAAAACTAATTCTCTTTTAAATCTATAGATTAAAGTAAAATTCATCTTTGTTAATTATTAGTACAATATATTGTCAGTTTATCTCTGATATCATATATTTGCACCACTTTTTTATATAAAGAATTATGCAAAATAAAGGATTAGTTAAGTTATTCGCCCTGTTATTTGGATTGGTAAGTATTTTCCAATTGTCATTTACATTTAAGTCAAATCAGATAGAAACTGCAGCAAATGATTATGCAGTAAATAAAATAAGTGATATAGAAAGTGATTTTGATAAAAAAAGAAATCAAGAAAAAATAAATTATTTAGATTCATTATCTAATATTTCTGTTTTTAACATTGGTGTAGCTGATTATACATATGATGAGGTTAAAGACAGAGCAATGAATCTTGGACTTGACTTAAAAGGCGGAATTAACGTTATCCTTCAGATTTCGGTAAAGGATATATTACAAAACTTATCCAATAACAGTAAAGACCCTGTTTTTAACCAGGCTCTTGTTGATGCAGAGGAAATCCAAAAAAATAGTCAAAATACTTATCTAGAAGATTTTTTCATAGCATTTGATAATATTAAAGGGGATTCAAAGCTTGCTTCACCAGATATTTTTGCTAATAGAACATTAAGCGAAGAAATTAACTTTGATATGACAGATGAAGAAGTTCAGCCTATTCTAAAAACAAAAATTGACGAATCTGTGACTTCAGCATTTGAAGTTTTAAGAAAAAGAATTGATAAGTTTGGTGTTACTCAGCCAAATATTCAAAGACTTGGTAATTCTGGTAGGATTTTGGTAGAATTACCTGGTGCTAAAGATGTTGAAAGAGTAAAAGGATTACTACAAAGTACAGCCCAGTTAGAGTTTTGGGATGCGTTCAAAGGTGAAGAGTATTTATCATTTATAATTCAGGCTAATGAAATTATTAAGTCTAAGAGTTCTAATGGAAATATAAAAGAAACTGAACTAAGTGAAGTTGAAGAACTTCTTGGATCAGATAATGATTCAATTGCAATAGAAAAAAATCCAATTTTAGACCTTATCAAAGGTCAGGGATACCCTGGTGGTCCTGTTATTGCAATGTTTAATTCTAAGGATATTAATACTGTTTCTAATTACTTATCAGACCCACAGGTTAAATCTCTTTTACAACCATCTCAGAGATATGTGAAATTTTTATGGGGTATTCCTCAAATGTCTGAAGAGGGAGAGGAATTAGTTGAGCTTTATGCTCTTAAGGGAAACAGAGAAAACACTCCTCAATTAAGTGGTTCAGTAATCACAGATGCTAGGCAATCATACTCTGTAGATGGCATTACACCTACTGTTAGTATGCAAATGAATACTAAAGGTGCAAAAATTTGGGAACAAATGACAGGTAATGCATATAATCAGAGTTCTCAGATTGCTATTGTATTGGATGATATTGTTTACTCTGCACCCGGTGTGACAAGTGGTCCTATTTCTGGAGGTAACAGTGAAATTTCAGGTGCTTTTAATCTTAACGAAGCTATTGATTTAGCAAATGTTTTAAGGGCTGGTAAGCTACCAGCTTCCGCAGATATAGTTCAAGCGGATGAGGTTGGTCCTTCACTTGGTCAAGAAGCTATTGAATCTGGTACAAATTCATTTATGATAGCTCTTGTACTTGTTTTAGTTTGGATGATGTTCTACTACGGAAAAGTAGGTTTATACTCAAATATTGCATTGGTACTTAATATTGTTTTGATTTTTGGTATACTTTCTGGTTTAGGTGCCGTTTTAACACTTCCGGGAATTGCGGGAATTGTATTGACAATTGGTATTGCAGTTGATGCTAACGTTCTAATATATGAAAGGGTAAGGGAAGAGCTATATAGCGGTAAAAAGGAAAAACCTGCAATCGCTGACGGATATCAAAATGCTTTATCATCAATTTTAGATGCAAATATTACAACTGGACTAACAGCATTGATTCTTTATACATTTGGAACTGGACCTATCAAAGGATTTGCAACCACCCTTTTAATTGGTATAATAACATCTTTATTTACTGCAATTTTTATTTCAAGATTACTAATTAATTGGGATGTAAATAAAGGTTCAAGACTTAGTTTTTCAACTCCGATAACCAAAGGTCTTTTTAGGAATTTAAATTTTGATTTTTTGAAGCGTAGAAAATTAACATATATGATTTCTGGAGTTCTTATTGCATCTGGTATATTTTCACTTTTTACAACTGGTTTAGACGAAGGTATTGACTTTGTAGGAGGAAGAACATATACAGTTAGATTTGCAAATGATGTAAATACTGAAGAAGTAAAACAATCTACTGATTTGGTTTTTGGGAGCTCAGAAATTAAAACAATTGGTAGTCCAAATCAGCTTAAAATTTCTACAAAATATAAAGTAGATGAAAATTCTGCGGTGGCAGACGAAGAAGTACAATCAAAACTTTTTGAATCCCTTAAGGATTTTCTTCCAAATGGCTATACTTATTCACAGTTTTTAGACGCTGAAAATAATGTTGGAAAAATGATGTCAGGAAAAGTTAGTCCTACAATTGCAGATGATATTAAACAATCTTCATTTTGGGCCATTTTAGGATCTTTAATTGTTGTTTTCCTATACATTTTAATAAGATTTAAAAAATGGCAATTTTCCCTTGGAGCAGTAGCTGCTGTTTTCCATGACGTTTTAATTGTACTTGGAATATTTTCATTGACTTATAAGTTTATGCCATTTAGTATGGAAATTGATCAGGCATTTATTGCTGCTATATTAACTGTTATTGGATATTCTTTAAATGATACTGTAGTTGTGTTTGATAGAATTAGAGAGTTTTTAAAAGAACACTCAACTTGGGAATTCGAAAAAACTGTCAACTCTGCTCTAAATAGTACTCTTTCAAGAACACTTAATACATCCTTTACTACCCTAGTTGTTTTATTAGCGATGTTTACATTTGGTGCAGATTCTCTAAGAGGCTTATTGTTTGCTTTAATTGTTGGGGTTTTAGTAGGAACTTATTCTTCAGTTTTTGTTGCTACTCCTATAATGAAGGATACCTTAAAAAAATATAGAGACTAATTAATTGTAGTTTATTTTAGATATTTTTTGTCAACATAAAATGTTCCAAAAGGAATTAGTGAGGCAATACCTATTATAAAAAATTCTAAATTATTCCATTTATATTTTTTCTTTCCATAAATGGATAAAATTATATAAGCCATAAACAAAACTCCATGAGGCATTCCTAATAACTTTACATAGGTGGGGTCATCTGCTAAATATTTAATTGGTACTGCTATAAAAAGTAACAAAATATAAGATATGCCTTCAAGAAATGCAATTAGCCTGAATAATTTCATTATTATGTATTGGCTTTTTTTCTAAACATAAGATATAAGCCTATTATAATGAAAGGAATACTAAGAGTTTGACCGGTATTCATACCAAATATCCAGTCTTCTCTTCCATCAACTTGAGCTTGTTTAAAGAACTCAACAATGAAACGACTTGACCATAAAAGCACAAAGAAAAACCCAAATAAATATCCAGTTTTTTTGATTTTTTCTGTTCTCCAGTAAATATGAGCAACTATAAAAAAGATAACTATATAGCTGAATGCTTCGTACAATTGAGCAGGATGACGAGCAAAGTCTTCTCCCAATTTTGAAAAAACTACACCAAATGCACTATCTGTTTCTTTACCGACTATTTCAGAATTGAAAAAATTACCAATTCTAATAAATGCCCCACCAATAGCAACAGGAATTAATATTCTATCTAAGATCCAAAGCACAGATTTTTTTAAAACCCTAGAGTTATATAAAAACATTGCGGTAATTATTCCTATTGCTGCTCCATGACTAGCTAAACCTCGAAAACCTGTAAATTCAAATGATGGATTAAATCTAAATGGTAAAAATACGCTGAAAAAATCTTGTTCAAAGAGTTCAAATTGATAAAAGATTACGTGCCCAAGCCTTGCACCAATCATTGTTCCTAAAATTGTATATACAAAGAGCGAGTCTAGTTTTTCCATAGATAGTCCCTCTTTCTTATATATAATTTGCATTATGTAGAATCCAAGAATAAAGGCTAGCATCCACATTAAACTGTAATAGTAAATTGTAAATTTTCCAAAAATTGAAATTCCTTCAGATGAAGGATCCCAAAAAAACTGTAACATTTCCATAATTTATTTTCTTTTAAATTTTTCAGGAACAGGATCATACCCTGATTTACCCCATGGGTGACAACTTAAAATTCTTCTTACCATTAGATATGAGCCAAAAAATAGTCCATGCTTTTGAAGTGCTTCTATCGAATATTGTGAGCAAGTAGGTTGATATCTACAGGTGGCTGGCAAATAAGGTGATATAGCATTTTGATAAAACTTTATGATTAATATAAATGGATAAATTAAAAATTTCATGTTCTAATCAATAGTATATGATGAATCTTTATCATTGTCATTAATAGATATTCCATTTTCTTTTAATAGGTCTCTAATTTTATCACTTAAACTATAATCTTTGTTTGCTCTTGCGTCATTTCTTAATTCTAAAATTATATTCATTACTTTATCAAGCTTCTCGTTTTGATTGAGTGATATTTCATTTTTTTGCAGACCCATAATATCAAAAACAAATGAGTTGATTAATTGTGATAATTCTGTACACCCTTCTTTTGAAAGCTCAGCTTTGCCAATATTTACTTTATTTATGAATTTTACAACTTCAAAAATATTGGCTATTAAAATAGGGGTGTTAAAGTCATCATCTAATGCAGTATAACAGGAGTT
The DNA here is from genome assembly GCA_902510415.1 of uncultured Bacteroidota bacterium. Classification (GTDB taxonomy): domain Bacteria; phylum Bacteroidota; class Bacteroidia; order Flavobacteriales; family Flavobacteriaceae; genus MED-G13. The sequence goes on from CABXBH010000014.1 coordinate 25,889, forward strand.
AGCCCATTTTTTAATATCAAAATCAGTTTGTTTACTAAAATTTTTATGACACTCTAATATATTAATTGCGTCTATAATTTTATTAAATCCTTTTTCAGAAGCAACAAGGGCATCATTACTTAAATCTAGTACACTTCTGTAATGCGCTTGAAGCATGAAAAACTTTACAGACGAACCGGAGAATGTTTTAGATAGAAAAGGAGATACTGATGAGAAAATTTCCTCAGGTAGAATATTGTTTCCAGTTGATTTTGACATTTTTTGCCCATTTAGAGTAAGCATGTTTGCATGCATCCAATAGTTTGAGGCATTTGTTCCAAAGCAAGCATTTGATTGAGCAATTTCACATTCATGATGAGGAAATTTCAAGTCCATACCGCCTCCGTGAATATCAAATTTTTCACCAAGATATTTATTACTCATTGCAGTGCATTCTAAATGCCAGCCAGGGAAGCCATCACTCCATGGAGATTCCCATTTCATTATATGCTTAGGTTCTGCCTTTTTCCAAAGAGCAAAATCTTGTGGATTCTTTTTATCAGATTGTCCGTCCAATGCTCTAGTATTGTGAATTAAATCTTCAATTTTACGTTTGCTTAAAATACCATAATCATTCAGTTTATTGTATTTAATAACATCAAAATATACAGATCCGTTTACCTCATATGCAATATCTTTTTTTATTAATTTTTCAATTAATTTTATTTGTTCTATAATATGACCGGTGGCAGTTGGTTCAATACTTGGAGGTAGAAGATTAAATTTTCTGGTAGTACCATGAAAATCATAAGTATATTTTTGAACCACTTCCATTGGTTCTAAGTTTTCAATTCTTGCCTTTTTGCTTATTCTATCCTCCCCATGGTCCTCATCATTTTCTAAATGTCCAACATCAGTGATGTTTCTTACGTATCTAACTTTATAACCAATATGGCTTAAATATCTAAAAATTATATCAAAAGAAGTAAAAGTTCTTAGATTTCCTAAATGTACATTACTGTACACAGTAGGTCCACATACATACATTCCAACATAATCTTTAGAGATAGGAGAAAAAGACTCTTTTTTACCAGATAGGCTGTTGTAAATTTTTAACTTATGACTGGCAATAGATTGCATGAAATAAAATTACATTTTAAATTCCATTGAAAGAAGTATCTAGTTGAATATATTTTAAGAATTCATCTTTGGTATTACTATCATATTTAAATTTTCCTCCAAATTCACTAGTTACTGTGCTAGAAGAAACATCTTTTACTCCTCTTGAGTTTACACATAAATGTTTTGCATCAATAACGCATGCTACATCGTCTGTATCAAGAGCTTCTTGTAGTTCCTTAACTATTTGTTTTGTAAGTCTTTCTTGAACTTGTGGTCTTTTGGCATAATACTCAACTATCCTATTCATTTTGGAAAGCCCGATTACATTACCACTAGAAATATATGCAATATGTGCTTTTCCTACAATTGGTAAAAAATGATGCTCACACGTTGAATAAAGAGTAATATCTTTTTCAACAAGCATTTCACTGTAATTATATTTATTATCAAATGTAGCTGCAATTGGTTTATTCTTTGGATTTAAACCGCAAAATAGTTCATTAACATAAGATTTGGCTATTCTTTTTGGTGTTCCTCTTAGACTATCATCTGTTAAATCTAATCCTAAAGTTTGCATAATTTCTCTTACATGCTCTTGTATTATTGAAATCTTTTCTTCGTCAGATTTATCAAAGGCATCTTCTCTAATAGGTGTAAAATCAGATGTTGAAATATGATCGTCTCCAATTTCATCATCACTTAATTGAATTTTTTCATTTATCCTCATAACTATATTTTTAATATAAATGTTTATTTACAATTATCATGCCTAATATAAAGAACATTTTTAAAGAAAAAAATCCTTTAAGGGTTATTCAATATTTATAATTAAAAAAAATAAATTAAATTAGCTTTTTACAGATTTGATTCATGAAGTTAAAGTATCCATTATTATTAATATTTTTTTCATGTTCATTTATTTTTTCTCAATCTTCCATACATAATTCATGGATAACTGATTTAAATGAAAATGTTAATCCAAAGTTGACTAATCAGGAGATAGGTTTTATCAAAAGTGCTTATGGTGATGCAACATTCAAAAAAATTATTAGTATTAAAGCTCTTGAGAAAAATATTAAAGATATTTTAAGAAATAGAGTTCAATTTTTAAATAAAAAATTCATCCTTGGTGAAAATATCCCAAAGTTAAGTTCTATTTCCAATGCTAGCACACCTACAGTATTTAATCAAAAAAGATTCAATCCTCTTCTTTATGATATTGATTTTGAATCTTCTGAAAACCAGATTTATAGAGTTGATGGTACAGATTTTATAATTAATATAATTCCAAAAAAATTAAGATGATATTTCGCTTTAAATTGTTTTTTTGGTTATTGTTTTTCATTCCAACAATATTCTTTTCCCAAGAAATTTTAATTAGCGATGGTGGTACAGTTAATACCTGTTCAGGGACATTTTATGATTCTGGTGGTCCAACAGGAGTTTATGGTGCAAATGAAGATTACACAATTACGATTTGTCCTGAAAATGATGCTCAAGTTGTTGAATTAGATTTTCAGTCATTTACAACTCAACCAGTTCAAAACGGAAATGGAGATGGTTTGATTATTTATAATGGAAATAGTACTTCTGCAGCTGAATTCGGAATGTTTTCTGGAACTAGTGCTTCATCAAGTCCTGGTTTTATTGTGGCGGATAATCCTAGTGGATGCTTAACAATTCAATTTTTTAGCAATGGAGCAGCGCAAGCTAGTGGTTGGGAAGCAACAATTAGTTGTTTTGAACCATGCCAGGATGTTACTGCTACAATTGATTCTAATCCTGGTGTTAATGTTGATGGTTCTATCGAAGTGGATTTAGATGAAAGCATCGATTTTATTGGAATTGGAGGTTTTTCAAACGGAAACTCAAATAATGCAGTATATGAATGGAATTTTGATGACGGAAATGTTGCTTTTGGAGAAAATGTTCAACATTCATTTTCAAATGCGGGTTTATATAATGTAACATTATTAATCACTGACTATAATGATTGTAGTTCAAATATAGCTGAAGTTCAGGTTATTGTTGGAGCTACTACACCTGGAAATCCTTATGTTAGCGCCGGGGATGATATTACACTAGAATGTCCTGAAACGGTTCAATTAAGTGCAGATTTTTTGGAAATAGGAGAAACTAATCTTTATGAAGTCAATGAAATTGCTTTTGTTCCACCTTTTCCATTTCAAGGACTATCAAATTCTGTAAATACAAATATTGATGACGCTTGGGATTCTCCTCAAGCATTACCTTTTGATTTTTGTTTTTTTGGAAATTTAGAACAACAATTTCAAGTTGGATCAAATGGATTAGTAAGATTTGATGTTAGTGCTGGAGATGCTACCAATGCCTGGCAGTTTTCGAACAGTGATAATATACCTACTAACACTCCAGATGCAATCGGAGAAGGAAATATTTTTTCACCAGTTCATGATATTAATCCTGCCTCCTCAGACGGAGAAGAAATTAGGTGGCAAATTCTTGGTGAATACCCAAATAGAGTTCTTGCAGTTAGTTTTTATAATGTTGAAATGTATGGGTGTGGTGATTTGCTTGCAACCCATATGATTGTAATGTATGAGACAACAAATGTTATAGATATCTACATACAAAATAAACCCACATGTAATACTTGGCAAGGAGGAGTAGCAGCTGTTGGAATCCAGAATGATGCAGGAACACAAGGATATGTTCCCCCTGGAAGAAATAGTTCTGATAGTCCATGGACTACTGAAGAAGAGGCTTGGAGATTTACTCCTGTTGGAGATAGTGTTTTAGAATTTGAGTGGTTAAACTCAGATGGTGAAATAATCTCAACAGAACCAAATTTTGATGTTTTACCTACTGAAACAGTTTCATATACTGCTAGAGTAACTTATACTACTTGTACAGGAAATCCGATTGTTGTTGAGGACGAAATTATTATCAATGTTGATGAACCTCCTTTTAATGTTGAATCAATTGTAGAAATTGAAGAAGATGATACCATTGTTATCATTGAAGGAGATAATATAGAATTATGTAGTACAAGTTTACCAATAACTATTAATAGTCAATATCAATCTGATTCAGCAACATATGAATGGTATCTTGATGGAGTTTCTCTTAGTCAAAATGGCTCTTATATAATTATTGATAGCGCTGAAACAGGAATTTATACAGTTGAAGTTTTTGATTTAGATTGTCTTGTCTCTGACGACATTAGAATAAATTTTGGTGATCCTAATGACTCATCGTTTGAGTTAACAGCTACATGTGATGGAGCAACAGCAACCATTACTGGATTGGATGGAGGTACATTTGCTTTTACTGATGCACCAACTGACGGAGCAGTCATTGACCCATCTAGCGGTACAATCACAGGTGGTTCTTATGGTTCAACTTATAATATTGAGTATACAACTAACGATGCTTGCCCATCTACTTCTTCACTAGAAGTAACCACACTTGATGAGGATGACTCATCGTTTGAGTTAACAGCTACATGTGATGGCGCAACAGCAACCATTACTGGAGTAGAAGGAGGTACATTTGCTTTTACTGATGCACCAACTGACGGAGCAGTCATTGACCCATCTAGCGGTACAATCACAGGTGGTTCTTACGGTTCAACTTATAATATTAATTATTCAAGTTTAGGGTCTGATAATTTA
>CABXBH010000015.1 GCA_902510415.1 uncultured Bacteroidota bacterium
TTTTACTTTTTTAATTCTAAAAATACTACTTAAGTTTCCATTGATGGGATATATTTTTAAATCGATATATCAAATAGAAAATGGCAAGCTCAAAAGAGAACTTTTTGGTTTAACTTTTCCAAATCCTGTTGGAATAGCTGCAGGTTTTGATAAAAATGCTACACACATTTCTGAATTTGAAAAATTCGGATTTGGATTTATTGAAATAGGTACAGTTACTCCAAAACCACAGGAAGGAAATCCAAAGAAAAGATTATTTAGACTTAAAGATGATAATGCCATTATAAATCGAATGGGTTTTAATAATGACGGAGTAAGTGTGGTAAGAAGTAGGCTTAAAAAAAAATATAATGTTATTATTGGAGGTAATATTGGGAAAAATAAAATCACACCTAATGCTGAAGCTAAAAATGATTACTTAGTTTGTTTTAAAGAATTATATAATTATGTTGACTATTTTGCCATAAATGTAAGTTCTCCAAATACTCCTGGATTAAGAGAACTACAATCCAAAGATTTTTTAACAGATTTATTCCGTGATTTAAACAACTATAGACTTAGCTCTGAAGTTTATAAACCTATTCTCTTAAAAATATCTCCTGACTTAAGTGAACAAAAAATTTCTGAGCTTCTTGAGGTAATTAAAGAAAATAAAATTGATGGAATTATAGCTACTAATACAACTACTAATTTTCCTGCACTTAAATCTGTCGGTTCGGATGAAACAGGAGGATTAAGCGGGGAGCCTTTATACGACAGAAGTAATGATGTAATTTCTTTTATTTCAAAAAAAACAAATGGAGAGCTGCCAATAATTGGAGTTGGAGGTATTTTAAGCCCAGAGCAAGCAATTAATAAAATAAAAGCAGGTGCTCATTTAATTCAGTTATACACAGGTATTATTTATGAAGGCCCAGGAATTGTAAAAAAAATCAACAAAAAATTACTTAACCAAGAATTTTAAGTTTGTAAGATCTTGATTTATTTCTATTGCAATGAAGTACATTCCTCTTTCAAATCTGCTGACATCAATTGTTAAATCACTGTCATAATTAATGTATTTTGATTCAATTTTTCTTCCGTTAATATCATATATAGTGTAGAAGTCTGGAAATAAATTTTGATACCTAATTTCTATAAAATTATCAGCAGGATTTGGATATACTGATAATGAGTTTTGTGCACTCTCATTTAGATTCAAGTATTCAGTGCTAATTAACTTAGACTCTTCAGATCCAAAATCAGTATTGGTATATATTAATTCACCCTCTTCAGTGGTTAATTCATAATATTCATTTCCAACTGTCCAGTTATAACCATTTAAGCCATTTCCAGCCGTATCATAAATTGTGAAAGTATAACATTCTGATTGAACAACATCAAATTCGTGATTGTGTTCACCATTTTCTTCATATGGTCCACCATCATATAGTATAGTTCCACTACTATCTTTGAATTCCCAGGTATTTTCATTTATGTCAACTATAAATAATTTTAAGTTAACTTTTGATGTTTCATAAATATTAGAAGAAAAGTTAATATACTCAGGAAAAACTTTTGTTAAAGTTTCTCCTCCATTTGAAATTTTAAGAGTTACATCATAGGTTCCAGGAGTATAAACGTATGTTGGATTTTGATCAGTATAATCGACAATATCATCACCGTCAATGTCCCACTCCCAAGATGTTGCACCAACACTTGTATCTGTAAAATTAACTGTCAAATAATCATCACAATCAGCTAATTTTTCTGAAATAAAATCAACATTAAATGATGGACATTTGTAATAAGACTTAAATGTGTGAAATCCAGCATACATTCTTGCATATTGTTGTTCACTTATAAAATCTGTACATGTGTTCGGAGAGTATGACATAATATTTGATGTGTCAGGGTCAAAAAATTGACCAAGAGCATCAGTTTGAGTTCCCGTATAAAGACAATTTACTGAACTAACATTTGAACTATTTAGCTGAGGGTCTGCGGGTGTATCACATAATCTATCCCCTGCAGATGCACAATTAGTTCCGTTAACAAGTTCATCAGTTAATTCAGAGTTTGAAACTCCATGAGTGTGTAAAAGTGCAAAATGATGGCCAAATTCATGTATTAATGTAGTACTTACAGGGTTATTTGTACATTGATTGTCCATAACTATTACATCATAGTATTGACTTGATACAGGTGGAACATATGTGTATCCACAGGCATTGCCACTACCAAATGCAATCGACTCTACAAAATAAATATTCATTATATCAGGTTGATTATTCGCATATAGAGTTCCTTGATCATCTATATCAAAATTATAAAGTAAATTATTTGCTATATAATTTACATCATCACAAACATTAATTTCTAAAAAAGAGTTTGCTAAAAAAGAGTTTGCTTCTTCAATTTCATCTAATATTTCTTGTTCTGTAATACTTGTCACTCCATTTGCGTCAGTCACAATGTGAATCTTTGCAGGTACATTAGTAATTGCAGTTGATGTTTTTTGCTGAAGTTTATCATAATACTCATCTAAATAATGATTAAAACTTACTTTATTTTGATTTTCTAATTCTGTAAAATTTTCAGGTTCTGGTGTTATACAGCTGATAGTTTCAGGTTGCTGAGCAATAAGATGGAAATTAGAAAATATAGCAAATGAAAATAATAGTATTTTAATGAAGTGTTTGGTATTCATAATTTTAATCAAATTTATAGATAACTACTTTGTACAAAAATAATTAAATTTATGAACATACAATAAAACGTATAATCAATCTATGCTATTATCTTTTATAATTTCTAGTATACTATTGGCAATTAGTCCAGGTCCTGATAATATATATATTGCAACATTAACATCTAGATCAGGAAAGATATATGGATTTTCCTTTTTGATGGGCTTATTAATAGGTTGTTTTATTCACACAATTTTATTAGCCTTTGGTTTAAATGCAATAATTATTCAAGTTGATTTTATTTTCAATCTAATAAAATATTTTGGAGCTCTTTATCTGATATATTTATCTGTTGAAGTCTACAAATCTGATGATTTATTTAAAAAAAATAATAAACTCAGTAATTCAGATAGTATTTTAATAAATTTAAAAAAAGGGATAATGATGAATCTTTTAAATCCAAAGGTATTTTTATTTTTTGCTTTGTTTTTCCCAAACTTTCTCTTCTCAGAAACAATTTCTTTTAAAATTCAAATCATTATAATGGGATTAATATTCATCATTATTACTTTATTTGTCTTTGGGATTATTATTTTGTTTTCAAATGTAATTTTTAACAATTTTTCTCAGAAAAGCAAATTTAAGCTATATGCTAAATTCTTTAATATTCTTGTTCTAATAGTAATAGCTGCGATAATATTATTTGCAGAAAATAGCATAACTTTATCTTAATAATTAATTATTAATGACAAAGCTTAAGATTATCGAATGTCCTCGAGATGCAATGCAGAGCATTAAAAAATTTATACCTACAGACAAAAAAATTAGATACATTCAGAGTTTACTCAATGTTGGATTTGATACGGTTGACATGGGGAGTTTTGTTTCGAAGAAAGTTATTCCTCAACTTTCTGATACAGGCGAAGTAATAAATTCTTTGGATATAAAAAACACCCAATCTAAACTTTTAGTTATAGTTGCTAATATAAAAGGTGCTGAAATAGCTTCTGATTATGAAAAAATATCCTGTGTTGGTTTCCCTTTTTCAATTTCTGAAAATTTTCAAATGAGAAATACTAATAGGACAATAGATGAATCATTCAATAATCTGTTAATTGTTAAAGAAATTGTTGAAAATAGCGGTAAAGAATTAGTTGTTTACTTGTCTATGTGTTTTGGAAATCCCTACGGAGATATATGGAGTTTAAATATTATTGACCAATGGGTTTCTAAGCTCATAGATTCTGGAATACGATTAATATCTTTAAGTGATACTATTGGGTCAGCTAACCCAAAATTGATAAATGAAGTTTTTACTTTTTTTTCAGACAAATACCCTTATGTTGAATTTGGACTTCATTTACACACCAATCCAAATAAGTGGAAAGAGAAGGTTGATGCTTCATTAAATTCAGGATGCATGCGTTTAGACGGTGCTATTCAGGGTTATGGAGGATGTCCTATGGCTACAGACAGTTTAGTGGGTAATATGCCAACTGAAAAACTTATTTCTTATTGTGAAGCAAAAAAAATTGATTCTGGAATAAATACTTTAAGCTTTGAGACTGCTTATAATTATGCAAGTGATATTTTTATAAATTTTCAATAGTTTTTCTTAAATATTATCGTAAAATTTAATCTGTAATTTGTATATTCGCATGCAATTAGTTTACAATTGCATGAGCAAATTTCCCCAAAAAATAATTTCTGAAGCATTAACATACGACGATGTTTTACTTATCCCTGGTTATTCAAACACTTTACCAAGAGATGTAAGAATTAATTCTAAATTTTCTAAAAATATCACGCTAAATATTCCAATTGTTTCAGCTGCAATGGATACTGTTACAGAAAGCAAAATGGCAATTGCCATTGCTCAGGAAGGGGGAATTGGTGTGGTTCATAAAAACATGTCTATCAAACAACAATCTGATAAAATCAGAAGAGTAAAACGTGCCGAAAGTGGAATGATAATAGATCCAGTAACTCTCCCCTTAAACTCTGTTGTTTCAGATGCTAAAAAAAGTATGAAAGAGAACAAAATTGGTGGAATACCAATTGTGGATGATTCAGGATTTCTAAAAGGAATAGTAACCAATAGAGATTTAAGATTTGAGAAAATTAATGATAGATTAATTACTGAAGTAATGACTAAAGATAATCTCATTACTGTTGGAGAGGGCACATCGTTAGAAGAAGCTGAAATTATTTTACAACAAAATAAAATTGAAAAACTTCCTGTTGTTACAAAAAAAAATAAATTAGTTGGCTTAATTACTTTTAGCGATATAACAAAATTAAAATTGAAACCCATTGCTAATAAAGACAAGTATGGTAGATTAAGGGTAGCTGCTGCGATAGGTGTTACTGATGATTCCATAGAAAGAGCAAAGTCTTTAATTGATTCAGATGTTGATGCTATTGTTATAGATACCGCCCATGGGCATTCCGAAAGAGTTATAATTCTCTTAAAAGAATTAAAAAATCTAAACGAAGAAATTGATGTAATTGTAGGGAATATTGCTACACCTGAAGCAGCAAAATTTTTATTAAAAGCCGGTGCTGATGGTATCAAAGTTGGAATAGGGCCTGGCTCAATTTGTACAACAAGAGTTGTTGCGGGAGTTGGTGTTCCTCAATTTTCAGCGATTTTGGAAGTTTGTAATACTATAAACAATAAAATACCTGTAATCGCCGATGGAGGAATAAAATATACAGGAGATATAGCAAAAGCAATTGCAGCTGGCGCATCATGTGTTATGCTGGGTTCTTTACTTGCAGGAACAAAGGAATCGCCTGGAGAAACTATAATTTTTGAAGGTAGAAAATTTAAGTCTTACAGAGGTATGGGTTCTCTAGAGGCTATGAATAAGGGAAGTAAGGATAGGTATTTTCAAGATGTTGAGAGTGATATCAAAAAATTAGTTCCTGAAGGAATTGTTGGTAGAGTTCCTTATAAGGGAGATTTAGTTGAAAGTATTAACCAATTTGTTGGTGGCTTAAGAGCAGGAATGGGCTATTGTGGAGCTAAAGACATTGATGAATTACAGAAAATAGCAAAATTTGTTAAAATTACTTCATCAGGTATTGTTGAAAGTCATCCACACGGAGTTAATATTACTAAAGAAGCTCCAAATTACTCCAGATAAATAGAGTTAATTATTTATATATTTTTATTTTTGTGCTCATCAAATCATTAAAATGTATAGATATATATTATTATTTCTAATTTGTTGCAATTGTTCTTTCGGTCAGTTTGACAATCAAATTTTATTTAAGGTTAATGACAGTGTCATTTTCGTTGAAGAATTTCATAGAGTTTACAATAAAAATATCGAATTAATTAATGATGTAAATCAAAAGGATTTTGATTCATATTTTGATTTGTTTATAAATTATAAGCTAAAGTTAGCAGAGGCTTACGAACAAAATCTTCACACTGATCCTAAATATAAAAGTGAATTAAATAAATATGCAAAACAACTGCAAAATACTTATCTAACTGATAAGGAAACAGAAGATATGTTTTTAATAGAAGCATATGATAGAACTAAGTTAGAAGTTAATGTTTCACATGTTTTAATTCGTCTAGATGAAAACAATAATGATTCTATTGATTCTTATGATAAATTAAATTCTTTAAGAGAACCTTTTAAGAATATATCTTTAAATGATTTTAATGAAAAATATAATGTTAATCAAAACATGATTGTTGAAAATTTAGGATATTTTTCAGCATTTAAGATGATTTATGAGTTTGAAAATATGGCCTATTCAACTACAGTTGGTGAAGTGTCAATCCCTTTTAGAACAAGGTTTGGGCTTCATATACTTAAGGTAAATGATAAAAGGAAATCACTTGGAGAAGTTACCGTTGGTCATATAATGAAATATAAAAACAAGTCTGATGCATTTCAGGCGATTAAAAATATTTCAGATTCGATAAACAATGGGAAAAGTTTTGAGTATTTGGCAAAAAAGTATTCTGAAGATAAAAACTCGTCTTTCAAGGGTGGTAGATTGAATTCTTTTTCAAGCGGTCAAATAAATTCGATTCCATTTGAAGATGCTGCATTTTCATTGGTTTCTACAGGTGATGTTTCTAAACCTGTTGAAACAAAATATGGTTGGCATCTAATAAAGTTATATTCTAAAAAAAACATAAAAACTTTTGATGAATTGAAATATCAGCTTTTAAATAAGCTTAAGAAAAGCTCAAGGTTTAATATCATTTCAGATTCTTTTTATTCTTTTTTATTAGATAAATATAAAATAACCTATAATAATGAAAATTTAGAATATTTTATTTCTATTCTTAATTCTGATTATTTCCAAAACAAGTGGAGTATACCTGAAGATATAAAGGAAGAACAAGTTTTGGTTAAAATTCTAAATACCGAGTTTACATATTTAGATTTTGCAACATTTATTGATGATAATCAGAAAAAATCTAGAATAGAAGATTATCCTGCACTAATAAGAGATTTATATCAAAAATTTATTGATTACAATGTTCTAGAAATTTATAAGAATAATTTAGAAACAGAGAATCTAGATTATAGGTTTGTAATTAAGGAATATAGAGAAGGGTTATTGCTTTTTAATTTAATGCAAGATAAAATATGGACTTTAAGAGATTCAGATTCAATTAACCTAAAAACCTTTTACAATAAAAATAAAAGTAATTATAAGTCTTATCAAGAAGATAGGGGGCAAATAATAGGAGATTTTCAAGATTTTCGAGAATCTGAATGGATTGAAACACTTAAATCTAAACATAAGGTTACTTTGAATAAAAAGGCAATAAAGAAACTAAAGAAACAATATGATTAATGTTAAATAGATTAATTTTTTCTTCATTTTTTATTTTTTTATGTGGTTGTAATTTCATTTCAAACGATGATTCTCAAAATATTGCCAGATATGATGACTCATTATTAACCAATAAAGAGTATATTAATTTAATGGGTAATTATGATAAGGATGATTCTCTATCTAAGGCGAATAATATTATAAATAATTGGGCAATTGATAAGATTCTAATCGAAAGAGCTCAGTTAAATTTAAATGATTCTAAACTTCAAAGTATTGAATTATTAGTGAAAGATTATGAAGCTTCTTTACTTTCTGAAGCATATTTAGAAGCACTTATCAATTCTTCGATTAACCCTGATATTGATTCGACTGAAATCAAAGAATTTTATGATAAAAACAAAAGCTTGTTTAGGCTGAATGAAGATATATTTAGATTGGTATTTATTGAATTACCTCTAGATTTCTCTGACACTTATCAAGTGCGGGTTAAATTAAAGAGATATAGAGATGCAGATAGACAATTTTTGGATTCAATTTCATATCGATATAATAGCTTTTCGTTTGAAAGTGAAGATTGGATATCTAAAAAACAATTGATTCAAAAATTTCCCTTTATCACTAATTATTCATACAAAAGTTTAAAAAACTATAATTTTTTTCAATACAAAGATTCATTAAGTTTATATTTGATTAAGATTATTAAATCAACGAAAAATGGTGACATATCCCCAATTGAATATGTTTTACCAACATTAGAGTATATGTCTTTAAACAAACGAAAAAAAGAATTAATGTTGTCTATTAAATCTGAGATATTAAAAGATGCACTATTAACTAACAAATTCGAAATATATTAAAATGAGAAATATTATTATAATAACGCTATTTCTATCTATTACAAACATTCTTGGCCAAGAAAGAGAGAAAATTGATGGTGTTGCGGCTGTTATTGGTGACTTTGTAGTATTGGAATCAGATATTGACAAGCAGTTTACTCAGTTGAAAGTTTCTGGTGTATCGATGGAGAATATTTCGAAATGCCAAGTATTTGGTAAGCTATTAGAGGATAAATTATATCAACATCATGCTATTCAGGATAGTATTGAGGTTAATAACGCTGAGATTCAATCATATGTTGACCAACAAGTCAATGCTTTTGCTGAACAAATTGGTTCGATGGATAAGCTTCTTGAGTATTACAAAAAAGATTCTGAGCAAGAATTAAGATCTGAAATGTTTGAATTAAATAAAAATTCGGAATTAGCAAAAAAAATGCAACAATCAATAATAGAAGAAATAGAAGTGACACCAGAAGAAGTTAGACAGTTCTTTAATTCTATTCCTAGTCAAGAAAGACCAGTTTTTGGAACCGAACTGAGAGTTTCTCAGATTGTTTTATACCCAAAAACTACTGATGAAGAAAAGCAAAAAGTAATTAATAGATTGAAAGAGTATAAGGCTGATGTTATTGACAATGGCGCTAGTTTTGTTTCAAAGGCAGTATTATATAGTGAGGACCCAGGTTCTAGAACAAGAGGAGGTAAATATTCAATTAACAGAAAAAACTCACCAATGATAAAACGATTCAATGAAGTAGCCTTTTCATTGACGGAAGGCGAGATATCTGACCCTTTTGAAACTGATTATGGGTTTTTTATAATTTATCTTGAAAAGATTAGAGGTCAAGAGTATGACATTAGAACGATTTTACTCAGACCAAAAATTAATAATAAAGAAATCGAAGAAACTAAGGAAAAATTGCTAAAAATAAGAGATAGAATTGTTTCGGGTGAAATATCATTTGCTGATGCCGCAATTGAAGCTAGTGATGAAAGGGAAACAAGAAATGACGGTGGTCTATTAATCAATCCTGAAACACAAGATTATAAATTTGAATTAACAAAAATGGATCCTGAACTTTATTCTCAAATTGCTAATTTAAAAGAAGGGGAGGTAAGTGTTGTTTTTCAAGATGAAGACAGGTTTAATCCTATAAAATTTAAAATCCTTACAGTTTCAGATAGATATGATGAGCATGTCGCTGATTTTTCGAAGGATTATTTAAAAATTCAAAAATTAGCATTACAGAACAAGCAGCTTAAGGAAATTGAAAAATGGCAAAATAGTAAAATATTTGACACGTATATTAACATTAATAATGACTTTGGAAACTGTGATTTTTTTAGTAACTGGTTAAAAAAATAATTTATGGCATTTGATTTTGAAATGATAAAAAATGTTTATTCAAACATTGTAAAAAATGTTGATGAAGCAAAAAAAATTGCAAATAAACCTCTTACTTTATCCGAAAAAATTCTTTACTCTCATTTATGGAATTTAACCAGTAAACCTTTTGTTAGAGGTAAAGATTATGTCGATTTTAAACCAGACAGAATAGCTTGTCAAGATGCAACTGCTCAGATGGCATTACTTCAGTTTATGCAAGCAGGTAAGTCAAAAGTTGCTGTTCCAACAACTGTTCATTGCGACCATTTAATCCAGGCAAAAATGGGAGCTAAACCTGATTTGATACAAGCAAATAAGGTTAGTAATGAGGTTTTTGACTTTCTAAAAAATGTTTCTAATAAATATGGAATAGGTTTCTGGAAACCAGGAGCTGGAATTATTCATCAAGTTGTACTTGAAAACTATGCTTTTCCAGGGGGGATGATGATTGGTACAGATTCTCACACAGTAAATGCTGGAGGATTGGGTATGGTAGCTATTGGAGTAGGTGGAGCAGATGCTGTTGATGTAATGGCTGGAATGCCATGGGAATTGAAATTTCCTAAAATAATAGGTGTTAAATTAACTGGGGAATTAAATGGATGGACTTCTGCTAAAGATGTAATATTAAAAGTTGCAGGTATTTTAACCGTAAAGGGCGGTACTGGATGTATTATAGAGTATTTCGGGTCAGGTGCAAAAGCTCTTTCATGTACAGGAAAAGGAACTATTTGTAATATGGGTGCAGAGGTTGGTGCAACAACTTCCACTTTTGGATATGATGAGTCCATGGAAAGATATTTGAAAGCAACTGGTAGAGAAGATGTAGCAAATGAAGCTAATAAAATTAAAGATTATTTAACCGCTGATTCTGAAGTCTATAATTCACCTGAAAATTATTTTGATCAGGTTATTGAGATAAATCTGTCAGAATTAAAACCACATTTAAATGGACCATTTACACCTGATTTAGCTACACCAGTTTCTGAAATTGGAGATAAGGCTAAAGAAAATGATTGGCCATTAAAAGTTGATTGGGGTTTAATTGGATCATGTACAAATTCGTCTTATGAAGATTTAACTAGAGCTGCTTCAATTGCAAAGCAAGCTATTGATAAAAATTTGATTACAAAATCAGATTTTGGTATTAATCCTGGCTCTGAACAGGTCAGGTTTACAGCTGAAAGAGATGGGATATTAAAAATTTTTGAAGATTTAGATGCAACAATTTTTACAAACGCTTGTGGTCCATGCATAGGGCAATGGGATAGAAGTGATTTAAAAGGACAAGAAAAAAACACAATTGTTCATTCTTTCAATAGAAATTTTTCAAAAAGAGCTGATGGAAATCCAAACACTCATGCTTTTGTTGGATCTCCAGAGATAGTTGCTGCTATTGCCATTGCAGGTAAGTTAGATTTTGATCCTACTAAGGATAAACTAATTAATCAAAACGGCGAAGAAGTTATGCTTGATCCACCTATTGGAGTTGAGCTACCTTCAGATGGTTTCGATTGTGAAGACTCAGGTTATATTGAGCCACAAGATGATGGAAGTAATGTTATTGTTAAAGTAAATCCTAAATCTGAGAGACTTCAATTACTTGAGCCATTTACTCCAATAGGTAGAGATATTAAAGATGCAAGGTTACTTATAAAGGCACACGGTAAATGTACAACAGATCATATTTCAATGGCCGGTCCTTGGTTAAGATATAGAGGGCATTTAGATAATATTTCTAACAATTGTCTAATTGGTGCAGTTAATAGTTTTAACATGAAAACTAATTTTGTAAAAAATCAATTGACAGCTGATTATGGAGGAGTTCCTGATACACAAAGAGAGTATAAAAAAAATAATATTAAAACTATTGTAGTAGGTGATCATAATTATGGTGAAGGGTCTTCAAGAGAACATGCCGCTATGGAACCTAGGCATTTAGGTGTTTGTGCTGTTATTGTAAAATCTTTTGCTAGAATACACGAAACAAATTTAAAAAAACAAGGTATGCTAGCTTTGACATTTGATAATGAGTCCGATTATAATTTGATTCAGGAAGATGATTTAATAACTTTTGTTGATTTGGATCAATTTGAAGCCGGTAAACAACTTTTAATCGAATTAAAGCACTCTGACGGAACAAATGATTATATCAGCTTAAATCACACATATAACAGCTCACAGATTGATTGGTATGATGAAGGGTCAGCATTAAATTTGATAAAAAAAGAAAATTTATAAAGCTTTTCTGAATATACTTTTTATAAAAACCTTAACAAAGTCAATTGAGCGTAAAGAAATAATGATTTTTATCTCTTCGAACAAACTACTTTTTTCATATAAAAAACGTAGCACATTACTTGTTGAATTTCTTTTAATCATTTTGTAAAAAATAATCTCACCTTTGTGATTATATTCAGAGAGAACTCCAAGAAGTATTTTATCAAGAAACTGATATTTTTTCTTTGGTTTTATTGATAATTTTTTGCCTTTTTTAATATTATCGATAATCTTCAATGAATTAATTTCACAAATCTTAAAAGAATAACCACTAGAAGGTTTAATCCAGCCACCTGCTGCTCCAATTTTTGTTATATTTTTCGTAGAATTTTTATAAAATGGGTATGATGTCATAGGTATTACTCCAAATTCAGATTTAATTATTTCATAATCTGGGTCATTGTAATATTTTATTAAATATTTTTTAAGATAATCTTCATAAACCTTTTTTTTACAAACATCTTTAGAGAAATAAGTATACTCAATTAGAGCTTTATTCTTTTTAAGTGGTAAAACATAGGTAAAAGCAGTTTTGTTCTTATCTCTGATTCTATAATCCATAAAAACGAAAGATTTCTCATCAAATTCATTGTTTTTTGTTTTGACAACCCATCCAAGAAAATGTTGTTTTAAAGAGGGGTGATTATATAATTCTTTTTTTATTTTATTTTGAATACTTGAATCAAACACATGACTAGCTTGATAATTTCTTTTGTTTCCAACTACAATAATATTATTTTTCTCATTTCTGATTTTTAATACGGTATCTTTAACAAACTTGAAATTTTTATTTTTTTTTAATTTGTCTTTAACATATTTAGAAAAATCTGATGATATCAAAGTTTTATAGTTGTAAGACGAAAAATCCATATTTATTTCTCCATATTTTGAAAAGAATTTCCCTTTACTCCATTTATTTTTTATTATTGAGTCCCATTTTCCAATTCCTCTTTCCCAGAATGAAAAAAAGTTATCTTCTTTTATAGAATCTAATTTATCAATAATCAATATTTTGTGATTTTCAAAATATTTGTCATTTAAAAAACTATAGGATAGATGTAGACCTGAAAGACCGCTTCCTACAATGATATAATCAAATTGTGAATTGGCTTTCATTTGATTGAGGATTTCTTAAAGATTAATTGTCTTTAAAGTATTTTAAGGGAGGAAATAACATTCCAAAACTTTCTCCCCCGTTCTTTTTTATGTTTGCATGATGCATTTTGTGTGCTTTTCTCACTCCTTTAGCATACCAATTATTAGCTTTTTTTAAGAATTTGAATCGTTGATGAATAAATATATCATGAACAATAAAATATGTTAGTCCATAAGCCATAATTCCAAATCCTATTGCAAATCCATAACTAAATCCCAGTTCAACTTGAGAATAAAAAAACAACATACTCACAACTGCATAAAACACAAAGAAAAGATCGTTCCTTTCCCACCATGATGTTTTTAAATTTTGATTGTGATGATCTTTGTGTAATGTCCAAAGAAAACCATGCATTATATATTTGTGGGAGAACCATGCCATAAATTCCATAAATAAAAATGTGGATATAAAGACTATTGCTGTTTTAAGTATTTCCATTTTAAAGTAAATTAAGCTGATATTTTACGTAGCTTCTAGTTAGAAGTTCTAATTTTTTTAGATTAGGGACTCTAATTCTTCTGTTTATAATTTCTGTAGCTGGTGTTTTTTTTAATTTTTTTAATAATTGATTATAGTATCTATAAGCCATAAAAACACCAAATTTAGCTTCTATTGGTAACTCTTTAATACCTTCTAATCCTTTTTTGAAATCATCCTCTATATCAATAATAATTTCATTTTTTTCTGATTCGCTTAATTTTTCAAATTTTGTATTTGGAAAATATGTTCTGTTTAAATCTTCTTTGTCAGCCTTTAAATCTCTCAAAAAATTTACTTTTTGAAAAGCTGAGCCAAGCTTCATAGCATTATTTTTAAGTTTATTATAGAGTGAATTATCTCCTTGAACAAAAACTTTTAAGCACATTAACCCAACAACATCTGCTGATCCGTAAATGTATTCTTTGTATTCTTCAACAGAGTATTTTTTCTTTATCAGATCCATTCTCATACTTTTCATAAACGATTCGACAAGTTCTTTGTCAATTTTGTATTTGTGAAATGTATGTTGAAAAGAATTTAATATTGGATTCAGGTGAATTTTATTTAATAGAGCTTTTTCAAGATCTACTGAAAAATCATTAAACAATACTTCTTTATTATAATTATGAAATGAATCGACAATTTCATCAGCAAACCTTACAAACCCATATATATTGTAAATATCTTTTCTGATATTTTCAGAAAGTAGTTTTGTTGCTAATGAAAAAGAGGTACTGTATGTTTTAGTCACCTTTTCGCTGCAACTGTATGAAACTTCATCAAATATTTCCTTCATTGATTATTTTTTTACAATTTAATAATAAAATTTATTTATTTATCAAATTTGCTACAAGTTCTCCTGAAACAATCGCAGGTGGTACACCAGGTCCAGGGACTGTTAATTGTCCACAGAAATACAAATTCTGTACCATTTTACTTTTTATATTAGGTCTTAAAAATGCTGTTTGCCATAATGTATTAGCCAATCCATAGGCATTGCCACCATAGGAATTATATTCTTTTTTAAAGTCGCTTACGCAAAAACTTTTTTTGTATATAATTGATTTTTTTAATTTTTGCCCAGTATAAAGTTCTAATTTATCTAATATTATTTTGAAATATTTTTCTCTTATTTCCACAGAATCTTCTAAGTCTGTAGCAATTGGAATTAGAAAAAATCCATTTTCACAATTTTCAGGTGCTGTTTTTAGGTTTGTTTTAGAAGTGAAGTTTGCATAAAAAAGAGGGTCAGAAGGCCATTTAGGATTATCATAAATTTCTTCAGCATGTTTGTCAAAATTGGTGTCAAAAAATAAATTATGGTGTTGAACTTTATTGATTTTTGTATTGAATCCAACATAGTATAGTAATGAGGACGGAGCAAAAACTCTATTTTTCCAATAATTTTCAGAATATTGTCTAAAGTTTTTGGGTAATAAAGATTCTGTATGATGATAATCAGCTCCAGAAATAACTATATCACAATTTATCTGTTTTTGTCTAAAAATGAGAGAGCTGATTTTTTTATTTTTAATATCAATTCTTTGTAAATCATGATTTACTTTGTAGTCAACACCAAGTGATTTACCTAAACTAACCATAGCGTTAACTAGATCATGAAATCCATTTGTAGGCTGAAATGTACCTAAGCCGAAATCTGCATAATTCATGAAATTATAGAAAGCAGGTGTATTTGACGCTTTGGCGCCCAAAAATAGAACTGGAAATTCTAAAACAGATCTTAATTTGGGATTTTTAAATTCACGGTTAACCTCTTTCCTTATTGTTGAAATAAAATATCTAATCTTCTTAATTGTTTTAAAAGAAACTAATTCTAATGGGCTTATCCCAGGCATTTTGTATAACATATCAGAAACACCTATAGAATAATTTTCTTTTGCTTTTTCTAGAAATTTTTTAAGCTTTTTACCGCTACCTTCTTCAATTAATTCAAATTTTTCTGAAATTTTATCTGGGTCATCTTCAATATCCAAGTAGTCATTTAATCCAAAATAAACACGATATGCAGGCTCTAGTTTTCTAATTTCATAATAATCTTTTGTGCTTTTGTTGAAGTCATTGAAAAATTTTTCAAAAACATCCGGCATCCAATACCAACTAGGACCCATATCAAATGTAAATCCAGCTTCTTTAAACTGTCTAGCCCTTCCGCCTAACTCATTATTTTTTTCATATACCGTAACTTTATGACCGTATTTTGCCAAGTAACATGCCGCAGAAAGAGAAGAGAATCCTGAACCTATTATTGCTATATTTTTTTTCATAATTTCAAGTGCGCACGAGAAGACTCGAACTTCCACAATCAAAAAAGATTATTAGGCCCTCAACCTAACGCGTCTACCAATTCCGCCACGTGCGCATTTTTAATAATTTTGTTTAAAGTTTTTAGGAGTTAATCCATATTTTTTCTTAAAAGCAGTTATAAAATGACTCGCTGTGCTATATCCAAGTTTTATACTAACTTCATTTACATTATAGTTGTTTTCAGAAAGTAGTTTTTTTGCTAATTCCATCTTATGCTCCAATAAGTACTGATAAACAGGTTTTCCATATATTTTTTTAAAACCCTCTTTTAATTTTTTTAAACTTAAGTTTATTTCAACTGAAAGGTTGTTTAGAGTAGGAGGGTTGGTCATATTTGTTATAACTATATTTTTTGCCTGTTGAATTTTTTTAAAATTATCTTCATTTGTTAAAAAAGGACATTGTTCTATATTTTGTTCTATATTTCTATTATATAGATGGCTAAACAGCTCATATACCTTAGCTTTAATAAATAGGTTTTTTGTTGAACTATTAAAATCAAATCTTTTTAATTCGTTTAAGACCAAAAATATCTTATTTGATATTTTATTTTCATAGTAATATTTCTGATTTATATTTTCATCTTTTAAGAATTGAATATTATTGCTGTCTTCAGAAAAAAGTTTATGAAATTTTTTTATTGAAATTAAAATAGATAAAACATTTGATTTTGGATAAATTACTGCATTTAATGGTAATTTTTTTTTCGGATTATAAAGTACAATATATTTCCCGTTACCAACATCCATATTATAAGCACCATTGTTAAAAGAAAATGTTGCTTTTCCATCAACTATGAAATGAAATTGAATAAAATTTAAATCAATATCTTTTTTTAGGGACCTGTTTTTATCTTTTTCGTTTTTTGATTTTAAAACAAAAAACCTGTCTTCAATCTTACTCTCTAAAAATGATGGTCTATTAACTCGCATTAATTGATTTTAGTTAATCAATTACAAACGTATCAATAATTAAACCAATTTCTTCTTTTTTAATTACGTTTTCGTCAAATAAAAAAGAAAATAATGGTTTGCTGTCAACAGAACGTCTTAATGAAATGTTATCTTTTTGAGAATAAATAGAATTCCATTTATCTCTTATTAGTAACCACTTTGTTTTATTTTCACTCCACCACGAGATTGCTTCATTACATCTTGAATTATCAACTCTAGTATATTTATTTAACCCTTTTTCAGCAGCAATAATTATTTCTGAATTGTTTTTCGAATCTTTTACTACTTTATAATTATCCTGGTCATGGACCCACCCATCTTTGGTTATTTCGTGACGGTTTCCTCTAATCATTATATTGTAATCATTTCTCTTTGTATATTCCCTTCTTGGAAGAGGGGCGTAGGAAGAATTTTCCCAATAACTTTTATCGTCTATATGTAGCCACGTAGCTGACCCCTCATATCTTGGACTATCATCTACCTGATATACTTTTTGCGTCCATTGTCCTTTTACGTCTTTTTTAGCTTTCGATATATATTTCCAATTATTATTTCCATCATATTTTAATAGATCTTTATTTTGATATATCCAATCTTGTCTCCAGTGCTTTATAACATAGTCACCCATCACTAACAAGTGTTGAATGGAGATATGGCCTTTTTCATCTTTTATCAGCTTAGCATACTCTAATGCTTTTGAATTATAATTTTTAGATTTTGAATAATTCGAGTCATTACTATATTGAAAAGTTTCAGAAAATTTAAAATCTATTTCAAAACATCCACACATTTGTTTTATAGCTTCAATATCTTGTTTTTTTTGTGCTTTTACAGATGATATTGAAAATATAAGCATTAGGATTAGAAAATTTTTAATATTCATTTTTTTAGGATTTTATTTTAATATTTAAATCAGAAAATTATTACAGTTTTATTAATACATTTTTTAATTATAATAATTATCTTGCAATTTAGAATAACTCTAAATAACATCAAAATGAAAAATTACATAATATTATTTTTTTCACTATTCATATTAGCCTCCTGCGAACAAAATAATTCAAATGAAATTAATATATATAGTAAAAGACATTATCAAGTTGATATAAAACAATATGAGAATTTCGAGAAGGCTACTGGAATTAAGGTAAATGTTATTAAATCTAGTGATGATGAACTTCTTGAAAGATTAAAAAATGAGGGAAAAAATAGTCCTGCTGATTTGTTTGTCACAGTGGATGCTGGTAAACTTCAAAAAGGTGTACAGATGGGTCTTTTTCAAAAGATAAAAAGTGATATAATTGATTCTAATGTAAGTAATGACTTAAAAGATATTAATGGGTTTTGGATTCCCATAACATATAGGGCTAGGTTATTAGTATATAGTAATGAAAGGGTTGATAAATTTGACTTAAGTACATATGAAGATTTAGCTAACGATAAATGGAGAGGTAGATTACTAGTTAGGTCTTCTTCAAATGCTTATAATCAAGCGTTAATGTCTTCATTATATGCTAATTTAGGAGAAGAAACTGTAACCAATTGGTCATCAGATGTTGTCAAAAATTTTGCTCGTGACCCAAAAGGTAATGATAGAGATCAAGTGAAAGCAATTGCAGCCGGTCAAGGAGATATTGCTATTGTAAATTCGTACTATATAGGCTTACTACTTTCATCAGAGAAACAGTCAGAAGTTGATGCAGGAAAGTCAGTTTCTGTTTTCTTTCCGAATCAAGGAGATGGCCAAAGGGGGACTCATATAAATATTTCTGGTTTTGCTATGACCAAAAATGCTCCAAACAAAGAAAATGCAATTAAGTTGCTTGAATACCTAACAGGTGTTGAGGCTCAAAACACATATGTAAATAACAGTTATGAATATCCTGCAAATCCAAAAGTTAAGCCATCTGATTTAGTCCAATCTTGGGGTGATTTCAAAAGAGATAAATTAGATTTAAATGCACTTGGAACATTCAGGGAAAAAGCCATAAAGGTATTTGACAATACAGGCTGGAAATAAATTTAAATTTGAAAACAGTAAAGTTTCAAGATAAGGTAGCCTTATTGCTATTTGTTTTAATTTTTTCACCAATATTATTTCTATTGGTTAAATCATTTAATCAAGATACTGAAACGCTACAATATTTATTTAAAAATTTATTATTTGATTACTCAATTAATACTATATATCTTGTCTTAATTACTTCTTTTTTTTCACTTATAATTGGAATTATTCCAGCTTGGTATGTGAGTAATTATCAATTTGCAGGACGAAGAATAATTGATTTGATTCTTTATCTGCCACTGGCTATACCAACTTATATAATGGCGTTCACCTACAGCGAACTTTTAAGCTTTACAGGTCCGTTTAAGATAACTTATGATTTTTTACAGATTGAGATTTTGGGAATTCTTCTAGCTTTCTCTCTATATCCTTACATATATAGTGTTTCAAGAATTTCTTTTAGTCTATTCGGCTCAAGATATTATGACATGGCCAAGAACCTTGGTCTCAACGCATATCAAACAATTTTAAAAGTGGTTTTACCACTTTCAAGACCAGCAATTTTATCAGGTTTATTTTTGGTTGTCATGGAGGTTTTAAATGAATATGGTGCTGTAAAATATTTTGGAGTTAATACATATACCATAGGGATATTTAGATCATGGAACTCAATGAATGATAGTGGCGCAGCGATTCAATTATCATCAATTCTTTTGTTTATGGTTGCCTTTTTATTTTTTGTTGAAAAATATTTTAATAAAAACAAAAGATTTAGCTTTTCTAAAAATACTCAATTGGCTTCGCTAAATAGCTCAAATAATTCCATGAAATTTCTTATATATGTAATCTGCCTTATCCCAATTATTTTAGCTTTTCTTATACCAGTTCTTTTTAATTTAATTAATATTTTTTCAAGTTATGAAGATATTAATTTTGAAAGATTATTAAACCTTACATTTAATTCCTTTACCGTCTCCTTGATAGCATCCGTTTTGATATTAATTGTTTCAACTTTTTTTCTCTATAACGAGAAGATGTCAAATTCAAAAGTCTATTATTATATTAATCAGTTTATTTCTTTGGGATATTCAATTCCGGGTGCGGTCGTTGCATTAGCAGTTGTAATTTCTGTTACCAGTCTTGACAACTTAGATGATAATATTAAACTTTTGGGTAGTTTTTCTGTCTATTTTTTAATTCTTATTTACGCATACATCATTAGGTTTATGGCTGTAGGTAAATCACCAATAAAATCTAGTTTGGAAAAGTATCCTGACTCATATAATAATTCTGCGAAGAATTTAGGATTATCAAATTTTAAAATTTTTCAAAAGATTTATTTTCCTATCAATAAATACGCATTTTTCACTGCTCTTACATTGGTTTTTGTTGATATAATGAAAGAACTACCCATAACATTGATACTTAGGCCTTTCAATTTTGACACTTTAGCAACACAAACCTATGAATTTGCTATCGAAGAGATGATTCCTCTCTCCAGTATATATTCATCTGTAATTATTATTATTTGCTGTATATTGCTAATATTTTTAAAAATGTTCTTGGACAAATCAAATGTATTTAGAAATTAAAAATTTAGTTAAGAGTTATACTAGCTCGGAAACAGTGATTAATAATCTTAGCTTTTCAGTTGAGAAAGGTCAGCTTATTTCTTTTGTGGGAGAAAGTGGCTCGGGAAAATCTACATTTTTAAAATGCTTGGCTGGTCTTGAAAAAATTAATTCAGGTATAATTTCCTTAAACGGAAAATTGATTGATGATGAAGATGTCTTTGTTAGACCACAAAAAAGGAAAATAGGATATGTTTTTCAGGACTATCCTCTATTTCCACACTTAAATATCAGGGAAAATATTTGTTTTAATCTAAATGATGAGTACAATAAAAATTTCTCTAAAATAATAGACCTAACCAATCTCAATCACTTACTTGAAAGGTATCCTCACGAAATTTCAGGAGGAGAGCAACAAAGAGCATGTATTGCTAGATCAATAATCAGGGAACCTGATTTATTGTTGTTGGATGAGCCTTTTAGTAATCTAGACGCTAATATTAAATTCTCAATCAGAGATGAAATATGCAGAATAATAAGAGAAAGTAATATTACTACAATATTAGTTACTCATGATATAAATGATGCACTTAATATTTCTGATAAGATATTAATATTTAAAGCAGGTATTGTTCAGCAGTTTTCAAGCCCTGAAACTATGTATTGTGAACCAGCAAATTGTTATTGTGCTGAGATTTTGGGAGATATTAATAAATTTCCAGTTGATAACAAAATATACTATATAAGACCAGAAAATATTAAAATAGTTAATAGTTCAACCAATTCAATGTATGTTGAAAAATGTTTTTTTCAAGGAAAAGAATACAAATTAATTGGTAGATTTAAAGAAAATATTTGGTCTATAATTTCTCAAAAACCTGTAAAAGTAAATTCAGAGGTTTTCTTTGATTATTCAAAGCAAGATTTGATATTTTTTGATAAAAATTGTTCAAGTTTCTTTACTTCATAATATTTTGGAGAGTCTAGAAGCCTTTTCGATACAATCACTAACTGAAATACCATTAAAGTAGTTACCTATTATATGAAAGTTTTTGTTTTTATTTTCAAAATTTTTAATCTCATTAATTATGTAATCGTGATCTATTCCATATTGTGGTATGCCTTTACTCCATAAAAAATCATGCTTCATAATTATACTACCATTATAAGAAATCAGTTTTCTAATATCTTTTATAATTTCATCAAATAGTAAACCTTTATCTGTCTTTAATAATTGTTCTTGTCTTGTCCCACCAACCATTACTGTCATTAAATCTTTATCTACAGGAGCTACGTGAGGGAAAATCCTGCTATTAAATATAATTCCTAAAAAATTTTTATTGTCTGACGGTTTTGTTAGAACACCAAATCCACTTATATCTTTTTTAATTTTTTGTTTTTCTAAACCTAAGTGCAACACATAAATTGGACAATAAAATATTTTTTTTAAAGCTTGAGACAGTTTTTCATCAAATATGACCTCCGATAGGGCATAGGCAGGAATTGTAGAGATTAGCTTATTACATCGATATCTAATATCATTATTAACAGTAATTTCATATAAATTTCCAATTTTAGAAATTGAAGTTATTTTGCTTTCAAACCTAATTTTATCTTTAATCTTTAGATGAATTGTATTAGTTAAGTCGCTGAGGCCGTTTTTAAAGTTAAATGACTTGGGTGTTCTATTTTTTGATTTTTTTTTAATAAAACCTAAAATAACACTCCCATAATTTTGTTCCACTTTCCATATTTTTTTGAGAACATGTTTTATACTCATTTTACGAGTATTCCCCGCATATATACCTGTTAGAAAAGGTTCTATTAATATATCATGAAACTCTTTGCCAAATCTTCTTTTAAAAAAATCATAAACCGATAAATTGCTTTTGCTCTTTTTGATGAAAATTTCAAAAAAAATGCGAATCTTAGCACTTAAACTTAAAAGATTTGATTTTATAAATTGCCCAAATGACTGAGGTATTTTGATGAGTTTTCCTTTTTTGATCAAAAATCTTTTGTTGTTGTTATTGTTTGGGTAAATAACATCATTTTTTATTTTAAGGTCCGAGATTAAATCTCTTAAACTCTCATTATTTATAAGAATAGTATTTGGGCCATTTTCACAAATAAAACCCTTTTTATTTTTTGTTGAGATATTTCCTCCAACATATTTACTAGACTCAAAAACTAAAAAATCTTTATCTCTATTATTTAAATAATAACCCAATGTTAATCCAGAAATTCCAGCTCCTAAAATTATAACATCAAATTTTTTAATTGTTCTATGGCTCATAAACTAGTTAGACAAATTTAGACGACCATTTGGAAATTAATTTAGCCCAACTATCATCATCGTTTAAGCATGGTACATAATAATAGTTTTCTCCTCCTGCTTCTAAAAACTCTTCTTTAGCTTCCATAACAATTTCTTCAAGTGTCTCTAAACAGTCGGTTACAAAGGCAGGGGTTACCACCACCATATTTTTCTTTCCTTCCTTAGCTAATCTTTCCAACTCACTATCTGTATAGGGCTTCAACCACGGTTCATTTGCCAATCTCGATTGAAATGAAATGCTATATTTTTCTCTTTCTAAGCACAGGTATTTTGCAACAAGTTCTGTTGTAATAGTTACTTGATGTTTATAACATGTTTTATGTGCCTCTGAATCTACAGAACAGCAGTTTTGTGCCTTATAACAATGAGCATTTGTAGGGTCAGATATTTTAAGATGACTCACTGGAATACCATGGTATGAAAACAGGATGTGATCATACTCTATATCTTTTATTGTGTCCTTAATTTTATGGCTAAGTAATTCAATATATTTAGGGTCATTATAAAAAGGTTCAATAACCTTTATTTTATTTTCTGGGAAATTAATTTCTACTTCTTCTTTTACCTTTTCAACAACTGTTTCGTATGATGACATTGCATAGTGTGGGTAAAGTGGCAAAATTATGAACTCATCAACTCCTTTCTCATTTAATTCCTTTAATCCATTATAAATACTTATTGAGCCGTAACGCATCGCTAATGCTACAGGAATCTGCATTAGGTCAGAGACTTTTTTAAATAACCTCTTTGATAAAACAATTAATGGAGAACCTTCTTTCCACCAAATTTTTTTGTAGGCCTTTGCGGATTTTTTTGGTCTAAAATTTAAAATGATTAGTTTAACAAGAATCCATCTAAAAATATAGCTTTTACCAATAACTCTTTTATCCATTAAAAATTCATCTAAGTATTTTTTCACATCACTAATCGAGGTGCTGTCCGGTGAACCCAGGTTAATAAGTAATAATCCTTTCATTATATTGTTTTAGAATAAGTACCTATTTTTTTATTTAACAGAGGGTCAAATTCCATCGCAATATTTCTAATAAATAATCTTGCATCATGTGAAATTGAAACAGTATCATTTTTAATCTTCATAAGATTTAGGTCTAAAAATTCATTAAACTTTTCATCTTTGAAGTCTAAAATTTCTTTTATATTTTTTGAGTCTGTGTTAAATCTTTCAGATATTTCTGAAAAATCAACATAATAATTACACATGATTGAATTTATTACATCTCTGATTATTTTTTCGTTTTTGTTTAGCTTATAGCCACGAAGAACAGCGGTATTTTTTTGATTGATGTTTTTTATATACTGAGCTGCGTTCTTGACGTTTTGACTATATGCTGAGAATAGTTGTGAAATTGAGGATGCACCAAAACCATATACTTGGCCGGTTGACTTGGTCGTGCAGTATCCTTGAAAGTTTCTGTGTAATTGGTTGTTTTTGAGTGCCAAATAAAACTCATCATTAGGTTTGCAAAAATGGTCCATACCAATTGCTACATAGCCTGCCTCAGTGAATTTTTTGTAAGCATTGTTATACATTTCCGCTTTTTCCTCTGCAGAAGGAAAACCAATATTTTCTAATATTTTTTGTCTGGGTAGAATTGAAGGAACATGTGCATATGAAAATGTTACTATCCTGTCTGTATTTAGCTCAATTGCTTTATCAATAGTTTTGTTGAAATTATTTACTGTTTGCAAAGGTAATCCATAAACAAGATCTATGTTAGTACCTGTAAAACCTTCATCATGAATTTTTTTTATAATCTTATCGATTGGATGTTTTGGTCTTCTTCTATTTATTGCATCTAAAACTTTATCGTCAAAATCTTGAATACCTAGGGATATTCTGTTAAAACCAAAATTTTTTAGAAGTTCTACATGTTTAAAGTCCAAGTGTGCTGGGCTACATTCAATAGCCATTTCATACTCATCACTTAAGTCAAAACACTCTTTTATTTTATCTGTAACTCTTTCAATATATTTAAGTGATATTGCATTTGGAGTACCACCTCCCCAGTGAATTTGGGTTAATTTTCTATCTTCTTTGATGTATTTAGAAACAAATTCAATTTCTTTTAATAGAGCATCTATATATCTTTCTAGAAAAGGTTTGGTAAACCCTGATTCAGTAGTGCATCCACAAAAGTGACAAATCTGTGGGCAAAATGGAATATGGATATAAACAGAAACATTTTGTGGATTTTCATTATTTGAATTTATAACTGAATTAATAAAATCTTTGTCATCATAATTCTCGGAAAAATGAGTGGCTGGAGGATAAGATGTGTATCTTGGCCCTTTTTTATTATATTTTTCTAGTAATTTTTGATTTATATTCATTTTATCTATTCCAGTTATGGTTTTTTACCCATTCGACTACAAAATTTACATTTTTCACATCTATGCCTGGAATAAAGCCATGACCTAGATTAAAAATCCAATTAGTATTTTTTTTACCAAACTTACTTAATCTTATCAGGTATTTTTCTATTTCATTTTTATCAGAAAAAAATAATCTAGGATCCATATTTCCTTGTATCCCAATATCATTATTTAGCAATGTTCGTGCCGTTTCAATCGGTATTTGCCAATCAACACTAGCTATATCGCATATGTCCTTATTTAGGTGCTTTAATCCCAAATTATAATTTTTAGGAAAAAAAATTGTTTTACAATTTTTATTCATTGCTGTATTTAATATTCTCTTAGAGAAAGGAAGTACAATATCGGTATACATTTCTTCGGGAATTATACCGCAATAAGTTTCAAATAACTGGAAGCAGTCAATTCCTGAGTCGATTTGCTTATTTACATATTCAATAGATGCCTCAGTTATCATTTCCATTATTTTAATGCACTTTTTCTTCTGCTTATAAAAGAGTTTTATCACGTGATTAAAATCTTTATTCAATTCATTTCTTCTAAACATAAACAGAAATGTTGTAAGTGGTCCACCACAAAAGCCGATAAGTGGTGTTTGGGGTCTTTGAAATTTTATTTCTCTAATGTTATTATATATGTAATCGAGTTTTTGAGGATTAAACTTTAGATTTTCAATATTAATATTTTCATCCAAAGCATTATGGAATTTAGGTCCTTTTTCGGTAAACTCAAGCTCTAATCCTAGTGCTTTAGGAATCACTAATATGTCAGAAAATAGAATTCCAGCATCTACTCCTAGATCGTCTAGTGGGAGTAGAGTAACCTTGGCGGCTAGTTCCTTATTTTGCATCATTTCGTCAAAAGTATACTTCTGTTTTAGTTTCAGGTAAGAAGGTAATATTCTGCCAGCCTGTCTCATAAACCATACTGGTGGACGAGATGTTATATTTCCATTAATATTTTCAATAAATATATTTTTTTTCATCAGATTAATTGAAGTGATTTTTTGTTTGAGTTAATTATTTTATCTATGTCCTTTTTAGTGTAAGTAGAGGAAATAAACATACACTCAAACTGTGATGGAGGCAAATAGACGCCTTGATCCAACATGGATTTAAAATATTTTGCATATTTTTCCAAATCACATGTAATTGCGTCATTGTAATTCTCAATTTTTTCATTATCGGTAAAAAACAAGGTCATCATTGAGCCTGTTCTATTAATTATTGCATTAGTCCTCGTTTCATAAATATTTTGTAAGAATCCTTCGTGAATTTTTTTTGATATTGAATCTAGTTTTTCATAAAGTTCATCATTTAGTCTGTTTAATACAGAAAGTCCTGCACTCATTGCAAGAGGGTTTCCTGAAAGAGTACCTGCTTGATAAACCGGTCCATTAGGAGCTAGGTAATCCATAATTTCAGACTTTCCACCATATGCGCCAACCGGAAGACCACCACCAATTATTTTCCCTAGAGTTGTAATATCAGGAATTACATCATATAGCTCTTGTGCGCCACCTTTAGATAATCTAAACCCACTCATTACCTCGTCAAATATTAATAGTGATTTATTTTCATCACATAATCTTCTTAAGCCTAGTAAAAAATCTTTCCTAGACTCTACAAGACCCATATTGCCAGCGACAGGTTCAATTATTACTGCGGCAATTTTCTCTGGATTCTTTTTGAATTGCTCTGAAACTGATTCATATGAATTAAAATCTGCTATAATTGTATCTTTTGCTGTATTTTTTGTGACACCTGGACTATCAGGAAGACCAAGAGTCATCGCGCCAGATCCGGCTTTAATTAAAAAACTATCTCCATGACCATGGTAATTCCCAGAAAATTTTAAGATTAAATTTCTAGAGG
Organism: uncultured Bacteroidota bacterium; assembly: GCA_902510415.1. Taxonomy (GTDB): domain Bacteria; phylum Bacteroidota; class Bacteroidia; order Flavobacteriales; family Flavobacteriaceae; genus MED-G13. The sequence continues at coordinate 27,087 of CABXBH010000015.1, forward strand.
TATATCCTCTGGCTAATCTTATTGCACTCATCGTTGCTTCAGTGCCAGAATTTACCATTCTTACTTTTTCTATTGATGGTACTAATTCAATAATTTTTTTTGCCATTTCTGACTCAATAATTGTGGGTGCACCATAAGTCGTTCCTTTAAGTAAATATTCGCTTATTTTAGATTGGGTAATTTTATCAGCATGTCCAAAAATAAGTGGCCCCCAAGATGAAATACAATCAATGTATTCGTTTCCATCAATATCATAAAGTTTACTTCCATTCCCGTAATCAAAAAAAACAGGGTCACAATTAACACTTTTAAATGCTCTTACAGGTGAATTTACTCCTCCCGGAATTAATCCTCTTGACTCTTTAAATGCTTTAATACTTTTATTATAAATCATTAGCTTTTAAATATTTTGCAACTTCTAATGCATGGTAACTTATTATTGCATTTGCTCCAGATCTTTTAATTGAATGTAATATCTCTAAAATTGTTTCAATGCCATCAATAAAGTTGTTTTCTGAAGCAATTTTTACCATTGTATATTCACCACTAACATTATATGCAATTATTGGAACATTGAATTTTTGTTTGATTCTATATATGATATCCAGGTATGAAATAGCTGGTTTAATTATTATCGCATCGGCACCCTCATTTATGTCCAGTTTAACTTCATTTATAGCTTCTTCAGAATTTTTAAAATTCATTTGGTAGGTTTTTCTGTCACCAAAATTTGGGCTACTTTTTGCAGCTTCTCTAAAGGGACCATAAAATGCCGAGTTATATTTTACAGAGTAGGGAAAAATAGGAATCTTTTCAAACTTATTATTATCTAGTATTTCTCTAATTACTTTAACTCTTCCGTCCATCATATCAGACGGTGCTAATGCATCAGCACCACTTTTAGCTAAAACCAAAGATTGATTTGAAAGTGTCTTAAGGGTCAAGTCGTTATCAACATCATTATCAATAATAGTTCCACAGTGTCCATGCGTTGTATATTCACAATTACAAACATCCGCAATTATAAAAAGTTTATCTTCAAATACTTTTTTTAATTCGCTTATTGCCTTAGGTACAATGCTATTAGAACTACAGGAAATTTCACCAGTTTCATCTTTTTTATTTGGAATTCCAAATACTATTATTGAATTTATTTTGTTATGAATAAGTTCATTGCAAAACTCTATAGTGCGATCAATTGAATATCTAAATTGTCCTGGCATAGATTCAATAGGTTCTTTTATGTTTTGGCCTTCAGTTATAAATATTGGACATATTAGGTCTTTAGCATTAATACTAATATCTTCAATCATGTTCCTCAGAATTTTATTATACCTGAGTCTTCTTAATCTATTTACTGGAAATTTCATTTTTGATAGAAATATTTAATTAATGATTCTGAAATACCTTCATAGGACTGCATCTTTGAGGTTAGCATACAATCAAAGCCTTTACTATTAATATAGTCTGTTGTAGTCTTTCCGATACTTATTATTTTTGTGTCCTTAGGATTATAAAATTGAATAAATGAGTCAAATGCTGATGGACTGGTAAAAACAGTGTATGTCTCTTCGGATTCAATAAGTTTTAATAATTCCTTGTTTACTTTTCTCTTTAAATTTGTCTCATAAACATTTACCCTCTTTACTTCGCAAAAGTCTTGAAGTTTTGTTTTAAAATCATCCTTCGCAATTTTGCCTTGAACAAGAAGAGTTTTTTTTCCGTTAAGCAACTTATTATTTTTGAGTTCTTCAGCCATAACATTAGAATAGTTTCTTTTTGAAATATAGGATGACTCATATCCATATTCATTTAAAGTTTGATTTGTTTTATTCCCAATGCAAATAAATTTTATTTCTGAAGAAACTTTAACCCTGTTAAAAAAGTTTTTTATTCCATTTTTGGAGGTGAAAATTACATAATCATAGTTATCAATATTATTCACTGTAAAATCAAGTGGAATAATCTCGATTAATGGAAAATGATGAGTAATTACATCACTCTTGGATAGTTCATTAAACCCGCTTATATCACCTTCATTAGTCAAAATTATTTGAGTTGATATTTTGTCAGAAATTTTAGATATTAATGTATTTGCTAGTTTTACCCCAATATCAATGTGATTGCCGATTTCCTTGGTCATTTTTCCTGAAATATATTTTTTTTCTTTTGTATCAAATACTTTTCCCTCAATTTCAATCTTGTTCCCATTTAATATACATAAAGCAGCGTCTGGAGATGAGCAGCCTCCACCTACAGTTTTTAAAAACTTTCTTTCTTCATTAATACATATTTGTGTTGATTCATCTTGTATTTTTTTTAGAATTGAAAATGTTTTTTTATCATCCTTTCGGAATTCAACCGCTAAAGCTCCCTGACCTGCAGCAGGTATTATTTCATCGGATTTGAAATATTTGGAAATCCTATATTCTAACCCTAATCT
>CABXBH010000016.1 GCA_902510415.1 uncultured Bacteroidota bacterium
TCAATTAATTTCTTCTAATACACAAATTTTTGCTCAAGAAAAAACAAAAATAAAGATTGAAAGAGCAGGTTTTTTCGAAAAAGACAAAGTAAAATTTCCAGACGCCTCGGTACTAACAAGAGATAAAAATGAAAAAGTCTTAATATCTCATGACGGTGTTCTAATGACCTGCAATCAAGCCTTTTTTTATGAAGACAGGAATTTTATTGAGGCTTTTGGAGATGTGGTTCTTAATCAAGGTGACACTCTTAATCTAACAGCTAATTATCTTGAATATAACGGTGAAAGTAAACTTGTTTTTGCAAAAGGAAATGTAATTTTAGATGAACCTGAGTCTAATCTATATACAGAATCCTTATTTTTTGATAGAAGCAAACAAGAGGCATTTTACACTAAAAAGGGGAAACTTATAAGAAATCTTACTGATACAATATTTAGTCAAGCGGGTACTTTCTATGTAGAAAAAAAGAAATATAAATTTGAAAAAGATGTTGATTTAAGAACATCTAAATATAATATTTACTCAGATGTTTTAAATTACTACACCGAGACAGGAAAGTCTTTTTTCTATGGACCAACTGACATAATCACTGATGATTCTAAAATATATTGCGAAATAGGATATTATGATACAACCAACGATAATGGTTATTTTATAAAAAATTCTAAAATTGACTTTGAGGAATATAAAATTAAAGGAGATAGTATTTATTTTGATAAGACCAAAAATTATGCTTCAGCAACAAATAATATTCAAATTCTTGATACAATTAATAGAACGTTAACAACAGGTCATTATGCTGAAATTTACAGGAGTATTGATTCAATCCTAATAAAAAAAAGAGCATTAATCTCATCTTTTAAAGAAAAGGACACAACCCATATACACGGTGAATCAATAATTATCACTGGAAAAGAAAACGAACAAATAATAAGAGCTTTTAGAAACGGGAAAATTTTAAGAAATAATCTCAGTGGAAAATGTGATTCACTTCATTTTAGTCAAATTACTGGAATTGCTCAACTAATTAATAAACAATCCAATTTGAGTGATCAAAGAAAATTAAAAAAGCCCATTTTATGGAGTAATAGGAGTCAAATCACTGGAGATTCAATTCATTTAAAATTTGACACTGAAAAAAACATAATTGATTCTCTTTTTGTATTTGACAATTCTTTTATCATTGAAAAAGATTCTTTGGGAATTGGGTTTAATCAAATATCTGGGAAAAAACTAAATGGAAATTTTATTGAAGGAAAATTAAAAGAAGTTGATATTATTAAAAATGCAGAATCAATATACTATCTAAGAAATTCAGAGAACGAATTAATAGGGATAGACAAATCTAAGTCCGCTAAAATTAAAATATTCATAACTAATCAAATGATAGATACTTTTACAAAAATTAATCAAATTGATGGAAAAGTATACCCTGAAGAAGACTTCAATGAAAATGACAAATTATTAAAGGGATTTTATTTTAGGGAAGATGAAATTATTAAAACTGTTGATGATTTATTTTTGGAAGATTCTAAGTATAAACTAATTAAGATAAATCAAATTAGGAATAATATTGACTTTTAGTATTAATGAATAAAGTAAACACTTCAGATTTTCAAAAATATCAAGCTCAAACTACACCTGATCCTCTAATGATAAATGTTGCAGAAGCAAAAGGAAGTTATATAACTGATAAGAATGGGAAAAGATATCTAGATTTTGTAGCTGGTGTTTCAGCATGTAGTGTTGGGCATTGTAATGATGAAGTTATTGAAGCAATAAGAAAACAATCGAGGCTCTATATGCATGTTATGGTATATGGTGAATTTATAACTGATCCATCTTTAAACTTAGCAAAACTACTATCCGAAAATTTACCAGGTAACCTCAATTGTACGTATTTCACCAATTCCGGGACTGAAGCATTAGAGGGAGCTATGAAACTTGCACGAAGATTTACCGGTAGGCAAAAAATTATTGCTGCAAAAAATGCATATCATGGAAGTACAATGGGAGCTCTTACTTTAATGGGCTTAGAGGAGAAAAAAAAACCTTTTGAACCATTAATTCCGGAAGTTGAATTTATTATTTATAATTCTATAGAAGATATTGATAAAATTGATAATAAAACATCATGCGTAATAGTTGAAGCAATTCAAGGAAGTGCAGGTTTTATTTTACCAAAAAAAGACTATTTAAAGAAATTAAAAATAAAGTGTAAAGAGGTAGGCGCTTTATTAATTTTAGATGAAATCCAAACAGGGATTGGCAGAACAGGTAAATTATTTGGTTTTGAAAATTTTGATTGCATTCCTGATGTAATAGTTTATGGTAAAGGTTTAGGGGGTGGTATTCCTATTGGCGCTTTTACTAGCTCAAAAAAAATAATGGACTCTCTTCACAAAAATCCAATTTTAGGCCATATTACAACATTTGGAGGAAATCCTGTAATAACTGCTGCTGCACTCCAAACTTTAAAAATAGTATTAGATTCAGAAGTAATGACTAATACTCTACAATATGAGAGATTCATAAGAAATAAATTAAAGCATCATTTAATCAAAGAGATTAGAGGTTTAGGCTTGATGCTTTGTTTAATTATGAAAGACTCCGAAACTGCAGATAAATTAGTTTTAAAGGCAAAAGAAAAAGGGCTAATTCTTTTTTGGTTACTAATCGAAAAGAGAGCAGTAAGAATCACTCCTCCCCTTACAATTTCAAAAAAAGAACTAAGTGAAGGGTGTAATATAATACTTGATTTACTTGACACTATCTAGCAAGTGTTAATTAGTTTGTTAAGAAGTTTAAACCGACTAATACATTTTAACACAAATCATATTTATTTTTAATATAAAGTACGATTTGAGATGGATAATGTAAATGATATTAATTTTTCAATAAGTAGGTTTGAAAAAATGGTTAAAGAGAATAAGATTCTTTTCTTTGACTCTTTAGAATTTGAAAATATAATTTCTTACTATTTAGATACTGGGAAGTTATCTTACGCTAAAAAAGCTCTAAGACTTTCCCTGAGTCAACACCCGTCTAACACAAACCTTAATCTTTTTCAAATAGAAATTTTAATTCAGGAAGATAAACTAAATAGTGCTCTCGATCAGATAAATTCAATATTGATGATTGAAACTGGTAATTTTGAAGCAATAATTCTAAAATCAAGTATTTTATCAAAACAAAAAAAATACAATAAATCAATATCACTATTAAAAAGTATTATCAAAGACTATCATAATAAAACTGAATTGTTTTATCAAATAGGAATAGAATATTTATTCCTTGAGAACTATTCCGAATCAAATTTTCATTTTAAAAAAAGTCTTAAATACGATTATTTAGACCATAGTGCGTTATATAATATATTTTATTGTTATGAAATGACTAAAGAAACGGATGAACTTATTCTTTTCTTAAAAGAATATTTATCTAAAAATCCATACAGTGAAATAGGATGGCATAATCTTGGTAAAAATTATGCTAAAATGAAAATGCATGATGAAGCTCTTGTTTCGTATGACTATGCGATTTTTTCTGATGACAGCTTTACAAGCCCATACATTGATAAAGGAAAATTGTTAGAAAAAATGAAAAGATATGACGAAGCAATCGAAAACTACAGAGAAATTATTTCAATTAATCCAAACTCATCTTATACCTTATTTAGAATAGCATTCTGTTATGAAAAAAAACATGACCATGATAATTCTTTAAAATATTATTTCAATTGTATTAATGAAGATCCTAATATGGATAAGGCTTTTTTCAGACTATCTATGCATTTTTATAGAAATAACAACTTTAAAAAAGCACTTGAATTTATTGAAAAAGCTATAAAATTAAACCAGGAAAAATCTAAATACTGGAAAATATATTTAAACTGCATTTCTAAAACTTCCACAAAAAATTACTAGCTTAACACTAGAAATTTAATATGAAAAGAAGAAATACTTTTGATTACATCAAGTTATTTTTTAAAGGAATTTTTATGGGTATTGCTGATGCAATCCCAGGTGTTTCTGGAGGAACTATAGCTTTATTACTAGGTATTTATGAAGAATTAATTCATACAATAAGTAGTTTAAATTTTGAACAAATTTTATATTTAAGAAAAAATGGATTTAAATCATTTTGGTCAAAAATTAATGGTGGTTTTCTGTTCAGTTTATTATTAGGTATTGGAGTCAGTTTAATATCCTTTGTGAAAATTTCTTCTATTTTACTGGATAAATATCCTTTATTTGTATGGTCATTTTTCCTAGGTTTAATAATCGCTACAGTATATGTTATTTACAAGCTTATTGAAAAATTAAATTTCAGAAATATTCTCTTTGTATTGATATCAATAATGGCGACATTATTATTATCCTCTTTCTCGACTGTTGAAATAAATAATATAGGTCTGCTATATATTTTATTTTGTGGAATTATAGCTTCATCTGCTATGATATTACCTGGAATTTCTGGCTCATTAATTTTAGTGATATTAGGTGTTTATACCTTTTTAATAAATGCACTCAATAATTTGGATATTTTAATAATCATAGCCTTTATTTTGGGTGCTATAATAGGATTACTAGGTTTTAGCAGAGTTCTAAAATATCTTTTTAATAATTACAGGAATATTACATATTCAATTATGCTAGGACTGGTTATAGGTTCAATTCCAAAAATATTAAAGATTACGTTATTTCTTATTGCGGAACCATGGAATAAAGATTTAACAGCAAAAATCAACAATATTGATATAGTAATTTCAATTATCCTTATGCTGTGTGGTTTTTCATTAATATTAATTTTAGATAAAAAAACTAAAAAATAGATGGAGGAAAACAGATTATTCTCTAAATATTTAAAGACATTGTTTAATGGAATTTTAATGGGTACAGCAAATAAGATTCCTGGTGTATCTGGCGGATTAGTTGCTATTGCTATCGGCTTTTATGAAGAACTTATTTATAGTCTTCAAAAAATAAATAAAGTAGCAATCAAAAAATTATTAAATTTTAACTTCAAAGATTTTTTTAAATACATTAATGGCAAATTCCTTGGTCTAATTCTTTTGGGAATAGTTATTAGCTATTTCTCAACCTCTAAAATTCTAGAATTACTTCTTAATAAATATGAAACTTATGTATGGAGTTTATTTTTCGGGCTAGTTATAGGAACTATTTTTCATCTAAGAAATATTATTAACATTAATGATTGGAAAAATATATGTTTTATTTTTATGGGTATATCTTTTGGTTTAGTTCTAAGCATATTGAATCCAGCACAAGAAAATGACAATCTATATTTTGTTTTTTTATGCGGAATTATAAGTGTTAGTGGAATGATTCTACCTGGCCTTTCAGGGTCTTTTTTACTTATGTTAATGGGGAATTATGTTTTATTACTTGTTGATTCAGTAAATGCTCTATATGACACAATTAATGAATTAATAAGAGGTGATTTTTCTAATTTTAATGATGATAGGGTAAACTATTTAAAAGTATTAACAGTATTTACACTTGGCTCAATGACTGGACTTATTACATTATCCAAACTTTTAGGCTATCTTTTAAATAAATTTAATCAGCTATGCAACTCACTCATATTCGGATTTATTATCGGTTCTCTAGGAGTTATATGGCCCTGGAAATCCACATTTAATTATGAAAAAGAGCAGCAAATAATTAGATATATTCCTGAGATAAGCATTGAAACAATTTATTCTGTATTATACGTATTAATTGGTATTGCTACTGTCTTAATTATAAGTAAATATGAAAAGAAATAATATATTTGGTCTTATCGGTAGAAATATTGATTACAGTTTTTCAAAAAACTATTTCACAAAAAAATTTGCCTTAGAAAATATTAACTATACTTACCAAAATTTTGATATTGATAACATCAAAATTCTTGAATCAATATTTTCAGAAAACAAAATTGCAGGACTGAACGTAACAACTCCATTCAAAGAAGAGGTAATTAATTATTTAGATGAAATTGATCAAACTGCATCGTGCATAGGCGCAGTTAACACAATTAAAATCATAGGACATAAAAAAAAGGGATATAACACCGATTATCTTGGTTTTGAAAAATCATTGATTAATACAATGGGAAAAGAAAAAGTTGAATCCGCATTGATTTTAGGAAGTGGCGGAGCAACCAAAGCAATAAAATATGCATTAAATAATTTAGGTATTGACCAAAGTATTGTTTCAAGAACAGAAGGCAAGTGTGAATATACTTATGAAGATTTATCAAAAGAAATAATTAATAGCCATAAGTTGATTATTAACTGTAGCCCTGTTGGTACATTTCCAAATACAGATAAATCACCTAGAATTCCATATAAATGTTTAAATAAACATAATATTCTTTATGACTTAGTTTATAATCCTACTGAATCTCTTTTTCTAAAAAAAGGCTTAGAAAGAGGTTGTAAAATCAAAAATGGCTTAGAAATGCTTCAAATTCAGGCAGATGAATCATGGAGGATTTGGAATAGTTAATTTATAACCCCCGACCCAATTAATTCTTCATCTATATACCAGCTTACAAATTGACCACTTGTAACTGAAGAAACTGGTTTTTTAAATAGTAAATATAACCCTTCATCATACTTGTATATTGTTCCTGATTGTAAAGGCTGTCTATATCTGACTCTGAAACTTACTTCCAAGGATTGATTATTTTTAATTTTTAGATCATCTCTTACCCAGTGGATATCTTTTGAATTTACAAAAAGAGCCATTTTAAAAAGAGCAGGATGTTTCTCTCCCATACCTACATATACAATATTATTTATTACATCCGTTTCAATTACAAAAAGCGGCTCTTTAAACCCTCCGATATTTAATCCTTTTCTTTGACCAATTGTATAATAATATGCTCCATTATGTTCGCCAATAACATCACCATTTTCTGGTAAAAATGAATGAGAAGAACTTAATAAATTAAGCTCTTCTTGTTTTGACTTTGTAAATGAAATATCTCTTACTAAACCGTTAAAATCAGAATTAATTTTTATAACAAGACCTTTTTTAGAAACTAATCTCTGTTTTAAAAAATCCGGTAGCTTAACCTTGCCTATAAAACATAGTCCTTGAGAATCTTTTTTATCAGCAGTTATCAGATTATTTTTTTTTGCTAAGTCTCTTACTTGTTTTTTAGTCAAATCCCCTATAGGAAAAATAGATTTTGAAAGTTGCTTTTGATTAAGCTGGCATAAAAAGTAAGATTGATCTTTTTCATTGTCTACTCCAGCCAATAAACGATAAAACTCATTATTATCTTTATTAACCCTATCTACTCTACAATAATGACCAGTGGCAATATAATCTGCTCCGAGATTAAGTGCTATATCTAAAAAAATGTCAAATTTAATCTCACGATTGCAAAGGACATCTGGATTCGGAGTTCTTCCATTTTCATATTCCTTAAACATATAATCAATGATTCTAGAATGATATTGGTCACTTAAATCAATAGTTTGAAAAGGAATTCCTAATTTCTCAGCAATTAACATTGCATCATTACTATCATCTAACCAAGGACACTCATCAGAAATTGTAACACTTTCATCATGCCAATTTTTCATAAATAATCCTACGACATCATAACCCTGTTTTTTTAATAAAAGAGCACTGACACTTGAATCAACTCCACCTGAAAGACCAACAATAACTTTTTTCACAGTGTAAAGTTAACAATTAAGATGTTAATTAGAATATGTCTTGTATGATGGTTTAATTGGAGATGAAATCTCAAACAATTTAGAAGATTTTTGTGCTGTTATGTTTATATTTTCAACCATAGAAACAGTGAAAAAATCTCCTTTTTTGAAATCAAATCCTTTTAATGAAACTTCGCCATCAAGTGTAAAGAAAGAATGAATTTTATCATTTTCAATTTTAATATTGGCTGATGAAGATTTATCAAAAAAATATTCATTAATAAGTATATCTTCTGAATCCATCCACATTTTTGAATTTTTATTATGGATATGTTTTACCGAGAAATTATCAGATTTGGTGAAATTGAATTCATCTTTTTTATAATCATTATATGATGCTGGTTTTTTAAGAGATTTTGATAAGTCGGGGTCAAACCAAATTTGAAATATTTCAGAATTTTCAAGTATTTCTTCTGAGTGAGAAATACCATTGCCTGACCTAATTATTTGTACATCTCCTTTTTCAAGTTTAATCCATTTATTTAAATGTGTGTCAAAATGATTAATGCTGCCTTTTAAAACAAAAGTACATATTTCAAAACCTTGATGAGGGTGTAACCCTATAGTACTTCTTTCCGCGGGAGTCCATGCATGAGCCCAATAAAACAGATTAGAATAAGGTCTTAATTCTCCTTTATCTTGAGGGAATCCAATCGGTTTTTTTTCAAGTATTTCACCGAAATTAAAATTACCAGAAGCTTGCTTATCAGATGGGTAAAAATTAATTTCCATTTAATATATTCTCAAAATCAATTAAAATTGATTGAAAATCTTGATTGAGTCTAACATCAATTATTCCTTCAACAGAATCAAAATTATCATTAAAGCTAGGAAGTGAAAAAAAAGGAATTTCATGTTTATAATTTATGGAAAATCTCTTATGAGCTGTCTCAAGAACTGTCTTACCTCCTCTTGCGCCAGTTGAGGTTGACAGCAATAATATTGGCTTACTACACCATACATCAGCTTCTATTACAGAAATCCAGTCGTAAATATTTTTAAATGCAGCTGTATAGGAACCATTATGTTCAGCGAGTGAAATTACTAACGCGTCAGAGTTTGAAATCTCTCTTTTGAATTCAAGTGCTTTTTCAGGTATTCCTGACGATTTATGTATATCTTCACTATAGATGGGCATTTCATAACTTCTTAGATCTAATTCAAGTATTTCTTTATTAGTAGAAATCGAATTTGCAGCGTAATTTGCTAATTTTCTGTTAATTGAATTAGATGAACTACTAGCCCCTATTACTACAATTTTTTTCAATTCTAATTTTTTATTACAAAGGAATCAAAGTTTATGCCACTATATATAATAGCATCTGAAAAACAAAAAAAATGTAAAGTTTTTTAAACTATTTATGAACTTACTTTTTATTATTTTTTTGCTTTTCAGCTTCTTCCATTATAGCCTGCATTCTTCTTTGAAATCTACTAGGAGGTTTTACAGGTTGAGATTTATTAAACTGGATTTGTTGCCTAATTTTATTCTCATCCAAAATATAGTTTTTAATAGTAAACATAATGCCAATAGATAAAAGATTAGAAACAAAATAATATAAACTTAATCCACTTGAATAATTATTAAAAAAGACCATCATCATTATAGGAGCAAAATATATCATATACTTCATCATCTTGGTCATATCCGGCATACCTTCCTGTGGTTGTGGCTGAGAAGCCATTTGTTGACCTGTAGTCATTTTCATATAGAAAAATATTGAAATGGAAGCTAAAATCGGGAATAAGCTAACATGATCGCCATATAATGGAATATAAAATCCGAAATCTAAAACACTGTCGTAAGCAGATAAATCTTCAGCCCATAAAAAACTTTTTTGCCTTAAATCAAATGCCGAAGGGAAAAACATAAATAATGCATAAAATACGGGAATTTGCAATAATCCAGGTAAACAGCCACTCATAGGGCTAGCGCCAGCTTTCCTATATAAAGACATCATCTCCTGCTGTCTTTTCATAGCATTATCCTTAAATTTTTTGTTAATTTCATCTAATTCAGGACGTAAAATTTTCATTTTAGCTTGGGACGTGTAAGATTTGTAGAGAACAGGAGCTAAAACTATTCGAACAATAATTGTCATGAAAATAATTGCTATTCCGTATGGAAAAATACCACTTAGAAATTTGTAAAGTGGAACAAAAACATATTTATTAATTACACCAAATATACCCCATCCAAAATCAACACTTTCCTCTAATCCAATTTCATAAGACTTCAATTGAGAAAATTGATTAGGACCAAAATAAAATTTTAATGAATTATCAAATTCACTGTTTACATAATCAAAAGGAATTTTTGATATAAACTTTTTTGTAAATAATGTATCTACACTATTATCTTCGACTAAATCTTCTGAACGAAATACTGCATTTTTAAATGGGGCTGCGTCAGAAATCATTACCGAGCTAAAGAAATGTTGTTTAAAGGAAATCCAATTTACATCTTCTTCTTCATCTTCATCTTCACCACTTATTGATAAATAATCAATTTTAGAATCATCATGATAATATGTTAGATATGAATATCTATTTTCATATGATATACTTTTAGAATTTCTAAAAGCATTCAACTCCCAGTTTATATTATATTTTTTAGAAGTATCTAAAATATTTTTAAAACCGTTAGAATTAATTTTTAAATCAATTATATAGTCATCTAAATTAATAGTGTATAAGTATTCTATATACACATTTTCTTTAACAACTAACTTCATAGAAATTATCTTTCTTGAGCCTTTATCTGTAACAGAAGGAGTGAATAATTGGTCTTTAGTATTAAATTGACGGCCATTTTTTGTAATGAAGTCTAAATCAAATGTAGAGTTATCAGATTCAATTAAATTTACTGGCTTTCCAAGATAATTAAAATGATTCTTTAAACTTAAAGAAGAAATTTGACCACCCTTGGTTGAAAATTCAACAATAAATTTATCAGCTTCAATAATTAAATTATCATCATCTTTTACGGAAGATTCAAAACTTAAAATATCTTGCTCTGTTTCAATTGTTGATTCTAATAAAATATCTGATAAATCTTGAGAATTTTTTTTGTCATCTTCAATTACCTCTTCATCGTTGTCGACTTGAATCTGCTCTAGTGCTGGAGGAGGCGGATTTAAATAAAGCCAGCCGATGAAAATCAAGCCAATAAGAAAAAACCCTATTAATGAATTTATGTCAATTTTATTTTCTTCCATTTGTTAATTATTATTATTTTTTGCAGCATTTACAAAAGATACAAATAAAGGATGAGGTGATGAAACGGTACTCTTATATTCAGGGTGAAATTGAACACCCACAAACCATGGATGATCTTCAATTTCTACAACTTCAACTAAGTTAGTATCATCATTCTTTCCTGATGCAATTAAGCCATTTTCTTCTAATTTTTTTAAATACTTATTATTCAATTCGTATCTATGTCTATGTCGTTCTTCAATATTAGTTGATTTATATATTGAGCTGCATAAAGAACCTTTGGATAGAGAACATTGCCATGACCCAAGTCTCATTGTACCACCCTTATCAGTGATAGTTTTTTGATTTTCCATTAAATCAATAACAGGATTGTTGGTATTAGCAGATACTTCAGTGGAATTAGCATCCGCAATATTTAATACATTTCTGGCAAATTCAACTACTGCCATTTGCATTCCATAACAAATACCAAAAAAAGGTATATTGTTTGTTCTGACATATTTTATAGCTTCTATCTTACCTTCAACTCCTCTCTCTCCAAATCCAGGAGCAACTAATACTCCATTGTATGATTTTAACTTTTCATGGACATTATCTGAGTCAATAAATTCTGAGTGAATAGGGACGATATCAACCCTTACTTCATTCACAGAACCAGCATGTATGAATGATTCCAAAATTGATTTATATGAATCCTGAAGTTCAACATATTTTCCGATTAATGCAATCTTAACTGAACTTTTTGGATTCTTATATTTATTTAAAAAATTATTCCATGAATTAAGATCAGGCTCACTGTATTTTAGTTTTAATTTCTTTAGAGCTACCTTATCCAAACACTCTCTATACATATAATTTGGAACATCATATATAGTATTTACATCAACTGATTCAATAACGCAATCAGAATTAACATTACAAAATCGTGCTAGTTTTTCTTTAATATCATTATTTAATTCGTGTTCTGTCCTACAAACAAGAATATCAGCCTGCACCCCACTCTCCATTAAAGTTTTTACACTATGTTGAGTCGGTTTAGTTTTTAATTCTTTAGCAGCTGATAAATATGGAATAAGTGTGAGGTGTATAACAATTAAATTTTCTTCACCCATTTCCCATTTTAATTGTCTTAAAGCTTCTATATAAGGAAGGGATTCAATGTCACCAACAGTTCCTCCAATTTCTGTAATTATAATATCATATTTATTTTCACTTCCTAAGAATTTAATATTTTCTTTTATTTCATCTGTTATATGAGGAATTACTTGAACAGTCTTTCCTAAATACTTTCCTTGTCTTTCTTTGCTAATAACACTTTGATAAATTCTACCAGTTGTTATATTATTTGCTTGAGAAGTTGGTACATTTAAAAACCTTTCGTAGTGACCTAAATCTAGGTCCGTTTCAGCTCCATCATTAGTAACATAACATTCCCCATGTTCATATGGGTTTAAAGTTCCTGGATCAACATTTATATAAGGATCAAGCTTTTGAATAGTTGTTTTATACCCTTGTGCTTGTAAAAGTTTAGCAAGTGAAGCAGCTATTATGCCTTTTCCAAGAGATGAACTTACTCCGCCAGTAACAAAGATATATTTAGTTTGTGAAGACATCATGCGTTATAAACGCAAACAAATTTAATGAAATAAAATACAAAGAAGGGGAATTATAATTGAATTTTTTATTTATCAATTAACTCATTAATATATAAATCCTCATGCTTCATCATGAAAACACCAGTATTATCAATTGAACCAGATGAGCTCAACTTATATTTAAACTTATTTTCTAAGTACTGTGTTTCAATTTCATGCACATTATAATCATTTAAATTTCCGTTACTTAATCTTAACAACAAATCATAAACTAAATCATGTGCTCTAAGCACATATTTATTAGGGTAATAATTATACTCTGCAATAAACTTATCTATAAAAAATTTATCTTTTACGATATTAATTTTTTTATTTGTTGAAGCGTACTGAAATTTTAAATTTGAAAGGAAGTTATTAGAAATATTTACGCCCTCAAACGCATTATTTTTATTTGTTGAAACTAATACAATCTCTATAGTATCATTAACAAATGAATTTAAAATACTGCTAACATTTGAAACAAAACCCTGTTCTTTAGTTTCTAGAAAAACAATATTTTTTCCTTTCACGAATGTCGAATCTAAATCATCGTATACTAAAGTTTTTGTATCAATGCCTGAATCATTCAGCTTAGAATAAAATTGTTTAGAATCAGGAAATATTTTTTTTAATTTATCACTTATATCTAAACTCTTAGAATCGGAAATAATATATTTTAATGATGGGACAGAATCATTTTTAACATGAGATATAATTTTATTAAATAATATAGAATCGTTTGGAATAGTATTAATTATCCTCTTGTTTGGATTTTGCTTTTTTCCTAAGGGTTTAACAATTTTTATATTTTGGTTTTCTGTAGAACTAACTAAGTAATCAAATAAATTATTTGTTAATGGACCTATTATAAAGTCATATTCATCAAAATTATTTTCAAAAATAATTTTGTCTATCTTTTTTTTATCTAAAGCACTGTCAAAGATATCCATTTCAACATCAATACCTAAATTAGAATAAGATTTAACAGCCATTTCCGCACCAAAAAGAAAATCTAAGGAAATGTTTAATAACTTATCATTTTTTAATATTGGAATTGATTTATTAATCGAATCATAATCAATACTTTCTAACCTAAAAGGTAAAATTATTGCAAACTTTCGATTACTAAAATCAATAATATTTTCTTCTAATGATTTAAATGAAAGATTAATTACATCTTTATATATTTCGGTTGAAGCTGGTACTTTTATTATAATTCCCTTTTTTAACTTATCATTTAATATTCTAGGGTTTAATTTTATAATTGAATTATTTTTTAAACCTAAATTTTTTTCTAAAACAGAAATAGAAATTGTTTTTTGTAATTCGAAATAACTTTTATTGTCCTCCAATAAATTTAGCTCAATTGCTTCTTTGTTAGGTACTGCTATTAATTGACCTATTTGAAGAACATCTCCTATTTCGGGGTTAATTTCTTCTAAAAATTTAATCGACACACCATATTTATAAGCTATTCTCCATTTTCCTTCTTTTGGTTTTACATCATACCTTTTTAAATTATTTTCAGGTGTTTTGTTAAATTGTACACTTCTAGGTATTTTAAGAATGTTATTTTTCTTTATTTCAATGTTGGGGTTATATTTTAAAATAAATTCTTTTTTTAGTCCGTAAATAATTGATATCTCATTAAGAGACTGGTTTCTTTTTATTTTGTGTGATATAAAACTAATTTCCTCATTATTTTTAACAATATTTTTCAATATTCTAATGTCCGTCCCAACATAAATGTTTGAGTTTAAATTTTGGATAGAATGATTAAATCTAGATTCTGTGAATGAAGGATTTAGTATAAAAAAATCGTTTGAGGAAATATTATACTTTTTTATAAAATCTGAAATTATTATTTCAGAATCCACTTTAACTATATCAACATTTTGAGAATGAATATTAGTAGAAAATAACGAAAACAATATAACTAATGATGTTCTAAACATAAATTATTCCCATTCAATTGTTGCGGGTGGTTTTGAGCTTATATCATAAACAACTCTATTGACACCTTTTACTCTATTAATGATTTTATTTGAAATATCTTGAAGAAAACTATATGGTAAATCCACCCAATCCGCAGTCATACCATCTGTACTTTCAACAGCCCTCAAGGCAACACATTTTTCATAAGTACGTTCATCGCCCATTACACCAACACTTTTCACTGGAAGTAACATAGCACCCGCTTGCCATATTTTATTGTATAAATTAGCTTCTTTAAGTCCTTTGATGAATATATAATCTACTTCTTGAAGCATTCTAACATTTTCTTTATTTACATCCCCTAAAATTCTTATTGCCAAGCCTGGACCTGGAAAAGGATGTCTGCCCAAAATATTTTTGTCTATATGTAAAGAATTACCAACTCTTCTAACTTCGTCTTTGAATAATAATTTCAAAGGCTCGATTACTTTTAGTTTCATAAAATCAGGAAGTCCTCCTACATTATGATGACTTTTGATAGTTGCTGATGGTCCTCCAGTGGCGGAAATACTTTCAATCACATCTGGATATATAGTTCCTTGTGCAAGCCACTTAACATTTTCTATTTTGTTAGATTCTTTATCAAATGATTCTATAAAAACCCTTCCTATTATTTTTCTTTTTTTCTCAGGGTCTGAAACATCTTTGAGTTCATTATAAAATTCATTTGAATAATCTACTCCAACAATATTTAATTCCATCTCTTTATATTGATCTAGAACGTCAGTAAATTCATTTTTTCTCAGAAGTCCATTATTCACAAAAATACAATGCAGATTTTTACCAATTGCTTTGTGAAGAAGTATAGCAGCTACAGATGAATCAACTCCACCCGAGAGACCTAATATAACCTTGTCATCACCAATTTGTTCTTTTAATTCACTGATTGTTGAATCGATAAAAGAATCAGGAGTCCAAGTTTGCTTGAGACCACTAATTTTAGTTAAGAAATTTTCTAAAATTTTTTTACCCTCTGTTGAATGATATACTTCAGGATGAAATTGTAAGCAATAAATATTTTCTTCATAACGATAAGCAACATTTTCAACATCATTACTACTAGCTAATAATAAAGAATTTTTTGGAAGTTGTTTTATAGTATCACTATGACTCATCCATACCTGGGTGTTATTTCCAACACCATCAAATAAAATATTATCTTGTTCTTTAATATTAAGGTTTGCTCTTCCATATTCCCTAATATTTGAAGCAGAAACTTTACCTCCCATTTCTTGAGCTATTAATTGAGCCCCATAGCAAACTGCTAAAACAGGCATTTTAGTTAACAAAACATCTAAATTTATTCTTGGAGATTTAACCTCTCTGACTGAGTACGGACTTCCGGAAAGTATAAGAGCTCCAAATGAATCAAGATTATGCGGTAATTTATTATACGGATGTATTTCACAATAAACGTTTAATTCTCTAACCCTACGAGCAATTAATTGAGTATACTGTGACCCGAAGTCGAGAATTAGTACATTATTTCGCATGTGTAAAAATAGAAATTGATTTCTTAAATAAAAAGAATAGAATTATATAATTGCTAAATTTCAATAATCGAAAATTTTTGATTTAGCGGAACTAAATTATTTTTAATTTTATCAATCATGTTTGGCCCATGGATTTTATAAAATTCAGAAAAGTTTGATATGCGTTCTTGAGGTTTTCCACCTGGAAATAATTTATCTCTAATCTCAAGGACTTTATTAATTTTATCCTGATGAATTCTCTGTTCAGATTTCAATAACCTTTTTTCAAGCATCTTTAATCCATTGATCTGCTTCTGCTCCTGAGCATTTAATGCCCCAATAAATGATTTATCTGTATGAATTGCTTTATCCTTTAATTCTGAAAATTGATTATTTAACTGTTGTTTAAGATTTGTAAAATCTAATTTAAGTTTTGAATATTTTCTTACTAAATTCTCTTTTAATTGTTTCTTGGGTAAAAATATTTCTTCCATGGACACATTAAGCTTATTTAACTTATCAATCTGCTTTTTTTCTAATAACAATGCTGAATTTCTGTTAAGAATTAAGGGGAAAGTTAACTTTAAACTTTCAAATACAGATTTCAATTCTAACCAGTATGCAACTTCTGCAGGGCCTCCAACATAGCATATATTTGGTAAAATAAATTCTTGAAATATTGGTCTAAATAATACGTTAGGAGAAAACTTTTCTGGATTTAAATTAACATCATCTTGAATTTCTTCTAAATTCCATTTTTTTGATCCATTTGATGTTTGAAAAAGATTTCCCTTTTCAATAATTCTTTCTCTTTTTTTATCATGAATATAGAATAGATTGATTTCTCTTGGATTTGCTTGTAAATTATACTTTAATTCATTTAACCTTTTTATTGATTTTTTTGATTTATTGAATATAAACTTCTCATTTAGTTCTTTTTTTATTAAATCCCTAAACAAAGACTTTAAATTTTTATTATTTGCATCAATGATTATTAAACCATATTTAGCAAATAAAATATTAACAAGTTTTCTTGTTGCACTTGATAAATCATTAGAATTTAGATAGCACTCTCTAAATATTTTAATTATTTCATTACCATATGGGAAATCCGAAACAAATTTTTCAAATTCACTCAAAACATTATCAATTGAATCAAGTTTAAATTCACCAACAACTCCTGTCTGATTTGAAGACCATTCAAATTTGCTTCCCTGAAAAGAAAAATTGTTAATTTCATCAAAATCGTGATCCTCTGATGCCATCCAATAAATAGGTACAAAATCAAATTCAGGATAGTTTTTCTTAAGAGTTTCTGAAAGATTGATTGTAGAAATAATTTTATAAATGAAGTATAAAGGGCCTGTAAGTAAATTTAACTGATGACCGGTGGTAATTGTATATGTATCTTTTTCTAATAATTTATTTATATTTTGTTTTTGAATTTCTGATAATTTAATCCCTTTATACTGATTACCAATCTCTTTAACTAAAGATTCTCTGAATTGATTATTATAATTTTTTGATTTGAAAGAAATTTGTTTGTTTAGATTGTCAAGGGTGGGGAAATTAGAAATTAAATCAGAAAAATGACTATTATTCAAATTATAATCAATTAATAGATTACTAAAAGCATTTACCTTATCGTATTCAATTTCCGTTAAACTCATATTAGACAAATATACTGAACTGTATAATTCTTTCTATATTTGTTTGTTCTATTATAATTCAATTTCTATGAAATCAATATTTAAATTTTTTATTCTTTTTATTATTATCTGTGATGTCAATAGTCAAAACTTACAATCACCATCCGATTTTCTAGGTTATGAAATTGGAACTCAATTTTCAAGGCATAGTCAGGTTGTAGATTATTTTAAGCATGTTGAATCTACAATGATGAATAATGTTTATTTAGTTGATTATGGAAAGACATATGAAAGAAGACCTTTATTTTATGCTGTTATATCTTCAAAAAAAAACATACAAGAAATAGAACAATTAAGATTGAAGAATTTAGAAGCTCTAAAAATGACTGATAATAATCCTAGTGATAAGGCAATAGTTTGGTTAAGTTATAGCGTTCATGGAAATGAATCATCTTCAACTGAAGCATCAATGCAAACAATATATGAGTTATTAACAGATAAAGCTGATTTATTGGAAAATACAATAGTAATCATTGACCCATGCTTAAACCCCGACGGAAGAGATAGATATGCAAATTGGTATAATCAAAATACCACCATTCCTTATAACACAGATATAAATTCTAGAGAACATAAAGAGCCTTGGCCTGGGGGTAGAGCAAATCATTACCTTTTTGATCTAAATAGAGATTGGGCTTGGTTAACACAAATTGAGTCACAACTAAGATTAAAAGAATATCAGAAATGGCTACCACATGTTCACGTGGATTTTCACGAACAAGGAATTGATGAGCCATACTACTTTGCTCCTGCTGCTGAACCATATCATGAAGTTATTACTGATTGGCAAAGAGAATTTCAAGGAATGATAGGAAAAAATAATGCAAAATATTTTGATGAAAATGGATGGCTTTACTTTACAAAAGAAATTTTTGATCTTCTTTACCCTAGTTATGGAGATACCTATCCAACCTATCTTGGTGCAATTGGAATGACTTATGAACAAGCAGGAGGTGGTGTTGCTGGTTTAGGAATTATAAATTCTGAGGATAAAAATTTAACACTAGTTGACAGAGTTAAACATCACACAGTTTCTGGGATTTCAACTGTAGAGATTTCAGCATTAAATTCAGAAAAACTAAACATTGAGTTTAAGAATTTTTTTAAAAACAAAAATTCGATTAACACAACTTACATTTTAAATGGAGATAAGGATAAAATAAAACAATTGTCAAACTTCCTGATGAAACATGAAATTGAGTTTTATTCAACAAATGCCCAAAAAGTAAATGCTTTTAGTTACAATGAAAATAAAAATGTAAGTTATATAACAAATTCTAATGATATGGTTATCCCAAATTCTCAACCAAAAGGGAAACTTGTAGATGTCTTATTTGAACGAACAACAAAACTTAGCGATTCTCTCACTTATGACATTACTGCATGGAGCCTTCCGTTTGTTTATGGACTTAACGGCTACAGCACATCTAAAAAAATAAATACTTTAGATTATGAATTTAATAAAACTGATAATAATCTAGATAAAAAAGCTATAGCTTATACAAGTTCATGGAACCATATTAATGACGCTAAATTTTTATGCGATTTAATTGAAAATGAAATAAAGGTTAGATACAATGAGAAAATTATTGAAACAGAGGGAATAACACTACCCCGAGGCTCAATAATTATTTATAAAGGAGATCAAATTGTAAAAAATTTTGAAAAAACTCTTATTGAATCTGCAAGAAAAAATGATATAAAATTACATTCCATATATTCTGGAATTTCAAAATCTGGGCCAGATTTAGGTTCAGATTCAGTAAAATTAGTAAAGAAAAATAAAATAGCTATTCTCGCGGGTAGTAATGGGAATAATACAGTTTCATCATTAAATTATGGGGCTATATGGCACTTTTTTGAACAAGAGCTAAGCTATCCTTTAACTCATATAAATATTGAAAATTTTAAAGGAGTATCTTTAGATGAATTTGATACTTTAATAATTCCAAACGGATACTATAGATCACTAGGAAATGAATCTAATTTGAAAAAAATTAATTCTTGGGTTGATTCAGGAGGAAATTTAATAGCATTTGAGAATGCAATAAGAATATTTGCAAATAAGGAAGGGTTTTCTGTTGAGGTGAAACGAAATGATAACAAAAACAATAAAGAAGTAAAATACGAAGACCTCTCTAGAAACAGAATTCAAAATTATCTTTCAGGTGCTATTTTCAAAGTCAAAATTGACAATACACATCCAATGGCATATGGTTATGATAAGGAATATTATTCTCTAAAAACATCAGCATCAACTTATGAAACTTTAAATAGAGGTTTTAATGTTGGGAAAATTGTTGATTCTGAAAATTCTACAATAGGATTTGTTGGTGATAAAATAAAGGAAAAATTTAAAAACTCTCTTGTTTTTGGAAATGAAAAAATTGGTAGAGGAAATATTATATACTTTGCAGATAATATTATGTTTAGGAGTTTCTGGGAAAATGGAAAGTTATTTCTTGTTAATTCAATATTTTACGTGAATTAAACCTCTGCATATAAATCAAAATCTGATGCATCAATAATTTTAGCGTTTACAAATTCTCCAACCTTTAAAAAATTTGATTTTGCATCTATAAGAACCTCATTGTCTACATCAGGTGAATCAAATTGAGTTCTACCTATGTAATAGTTTCCACGTTTACGATCAATCAACACCTTAAAAGTTTGGCCAACTCTATTCTGGTTAAGTTCCCAGGAAATTTGTGATTGAAGTTCCATAATATCGTTAAGTCTTTGATTTTTTACAATTTCTGGAACATTGTCCACTAAATCATATGCGCCTGTATTTTCTTCATGTGAATAGGTAAAACAACCAAGTCTATCAAACTTGATTTCTCTTAACCAACTTTTTAATAACTCAAAGTCTTCATCTGTTTCACCAGGATAACCAACAATTAAAGTTGTCCTTATTGCAATTCCAGGAACTATATCTCTAAAACTATTTAATAAAGCATTTATTTTTTTCATAGAAGATCCCCTCTTCATTGATTTTAAAATTTTATCAGAAATGTGTTGAATTGGAATATCTATGTAATTACAAATTTTTGGTTCAGCTTTAATAACTTCAAGAACATCTAAGGGAAAACCATTTGGAAAAGCATAATGTAGTCTAATCCATTCAATTCCCTCAACATCAGAAAGCTGTTTTAATAGCTTAGACAATGTCCTTTTACCGTACAAATCTATTCCATAATATGTAGAATCTTGGGCTATCAGAATTAATTCTTTTATACCTTTTTGAGCCAGTATATTTGCCTGTGAAACTAGATTTTCAATTGAAACACTTTTATGTTTGCCACGCATAAGAGGAATTGCACAAAAACTACATGGTCTATCACATCCTTCAGAAATTTTTAAATATGCATAATTTTTAGGTGTTGTAAGAAGCCTTTCACCAATTAATTCGTGTTTATAATCTGCTCCTAAGTGCTTTAATAAAGACGGCATTTCTGTAGTCCCAAAATATTCATCAACATCGGGTATTTCCTTAATGAGATCTGGTTTATATCTTTCACTTAAACAGCCGGTTACAAAAACTTTATCTACATATCCATCTTTCTTTTTTTGAATATTCTCTAAAATAGTATCAATACTTTGTTGTTTAGCATTATCGATAAATCCACAAGTATTTATTACTACAATATTACCATCTTCTTCATGGACAACATTTTTATTGTTTGATTTAAGTTGCCCCATCAACACCTCAGAATCGTAGATATTTTTACTACAACCTAGTGTTATAACGTTAATCTTATTTTTTGTCTGAATATTTTGTTCTCAAAACTTAATCAAAAAATGAATCGACAAATTCTAGTTTGTCAAAGTCTTGAAGATCTTCAAGTGCTTCTCCAACTCCAATATATTTTACGGGGATTTTAAATTCATCGCTAATTCCTATTACCACCCCCCCTTTTGCTGTTCCGTCAAGTTTGGTAATAGCTAAAGATGTTACTTCAGTTGAATTAGTAAATTCTTTTGCTTGAATAAATGCATTTTGTCCTGTAGAACCATCTAAAACTAACATAACATCGTGAGGGGCATTTTCAATCACCTTATCCATAACTCTTTTTATTTTAGATAGCTCATTCATTAAATTAACTTTATTGTGAAGTCTACCAGCAGTATCAATTAATACAACATCGGCTTCGTTAGATTTAGCGTAATTTAAAGTATCAAAAGCAACCGAAGCTGGATCACTACCCATTTGTTGCTTAATTATAGGTACATTAACTCTCTTAGCCCATGTATCTAATTGTTCAATTGCTGCTGCTCTAAACGTATCAGCAGCTCCAATTACCACATTTAGACCCATATTTTTAAACTTATTAGCTAATTTTCCTATCGTTGTTGTCTTACCAACTCCGTTCACCCCAACAACCATTATTACATGCGGTTTATGACTAAATGAAATATTCTTTTCATTTAATTCTTCTTCATTTTCAATAAGTAAAGATGCTATTTCAGCCTTTAACAGAATATTAAATTCGCTGAGATTTGAGTATTTTTCTTCTGCTACTCTTGATTCTATTTTGTCAATAATTTTCAAAGTAGTATTAACTCCAACATCACTAGAAATTAAAACCTCTTCTAAATTATCTAAAACTGCTGAATCAATTTTAGATTTTCCAGCAAGCAACTTATTTAATTTTGAAAAAAATGATTGATTAGATTTCTCTAAGCCTTTATTTAAAGATTCCTTTTTTTTCTTAGAAAATATTTTTTTAAAAAACCCCTCAGGTTCTGGTTCAGGCTCTGGTTCTGGTTCTGGCTCTGGTTCAGGCTCAGGTTCTGGCTCAGGTTCTGGCTCAGGTTCTGGTCTTGGTTCTTTTAAAGGGGTAATTTCAACAGAAGTTTCTTTATTTAATTCTTCAGATTTACTTTCTTCCTTATCTTCAGAAGGAGGCTCTTTATCCTTCTTTCTTTTAAAAAGAGAAAAAAACTTATCAAATAAACCCATATAATAGAATTAAATAATTAAGATATAAAGATAGGACAAAAGATATTGAGTAAATAATAAAAGATTGAAATAGTCTTTTAAGGAATCGGTCAAAGTAAAAAAAATTATTTACTCAAAAATTCGTTAACTTTTTCTTGGGGTAAAATAGATTCTACAAATGAATATGCACCAGAATTAGGTGACTTAACCATTTTGATAGCTTTTGTAAGTCTCTTAGATTTTGATTGTAATGATGCTACAGCTTTTTTTGCCATGATTTATTTATTTTATCTCTTTATGGATAGTCATTTTTTTTAAGATAGGGTTGAATTTTTTCAATTCAATTCTATCAGGAGTATTTTTTTTGTTTTTAGTAGTAATATACCTTGAAGTACCAGGCTTACCACTATTTTTGTGCTCTGTACACTCTAAAATTACTTGAACTCTATTTCCTTTTTTAGCCATTTAAAATTATTTTAGAAAACCTTTAAGTTTAGCATCCTTTAATGCAGCTTTTATACCAATTTTATTAATGGTTTTTAGAGCAGCAGCAGTAATCTTAAGCGTTATCCATTTATCATCTTCAGGGATGTAAAAACGTTTTTTGATAAGATTGGTATTAAATTTACGCTTAGTTCTATTTAAAGAGTGAGAAACATTATTTCCAACCATTCTTTTTTTTCCAGTAAGATCACAAACTCGTGCCATGTTAAATTTTTTCCCAGTAAAACATATAATTTCAGCCGCGAATTTACAATTTTTTTGTTATTCGCAAGACAATTTATTGAATTTTTACAAAATATTGTTTAGTAAAGAAAATGCATGAAAAACTGCATTACTAATATTAGCATTCCTATCATCATCAAAATTATACTCTTCAACAATAACTTTATTATTAAAATTAATAGCTATGAATACTTTACCAAGCGATGATGATTTATCTCCTAATTTTGGTCCAACATTTCCAGTTGTAGAGATTGAAATGTCAGAATTGAAGAGCTTTTTTACTCCTATACACATATCCTTAGCAATTTCACTACTTACAGCACCATAGTTTTGTATTTTATTTTTATCAATTTTTAAAATTTCAACTTTTGAATTATCGGAGTATGTAACTACTCCACCTAAAAAAATATTAGAAACCCCTTCATTTGATACTATTGTTGATGCAACTTTACCACCAGTACAACTTTCAGCAACTGCAATTGTAAGATTTCTCCTTTTTATTTTCTCTATTAACGAAATTATCAAATCCAAAACTCTACTTTATTTTTAAATTAAATATTTTTTTATTTTCAATGTATCCTTCCAACACATCTTCAGCTGTTACTTTTCCAACACCTGAAGGAGTGCCAGTGAATATGACATCACCTATTTTTAGTGTAAAATACTTTGATATATAAGAAATAAGTTCGTCAACTTTCCACAACATATAACTGGTATTTGAGTTCTGAACCAAACTATCATTCATTTTCAGCATAAAATTAATATTATTTATATCCATAAATGAAGACTTTTCAACCCAAGGACTAATAAAACATGAACCGTCAAAAGCCTTAGATTTCTCCCATGGAAGTCCATTCTTCTTAAGATCTGACTGTAAATCTCTTGCTGTAAAATCAATACCTAAGCCAATATAATCATAATATTTATGACTGAATTTAGTTTGTATATGTTTACCAATCCTAGAAATTTTTACAATAATTTCTGTTTCATAATGGATTTCATTAGAAAAATCAGGAATGTAAAAAGGTCGATTATTTAAAATTATAGAAGAGTCGGGCTTTAAAAATAAAACAGGACTTTTAGGTTTTTGATTTTCAAGTTCTTTTATATGATCAGTATAATTTCTTCCAACACAAATTACTTTCATTGTGCTTAGATTTCACGATTAGAATTCCAGCTTTCCAAATAATCTTTAACTGCTTTTATAAATTGACTACCTAATGCTCCGTTTACAACTCTATGATCATAGGAATGAGAAATTATCATTTTTTTTCTAATACCTATATAATCTCCTTGTTCAGTCTCTATAACACTTGGCATTTTACGAATTGCCCCAAAAGCTAATATTCCAACTTGCGGTTGATTTATTATTGGGGTACCCATAATACTTCCAAAAACCCCAACATTAGTAACAGTATAAGTTCCTTCAGTTACATCATCTGGTCTTAAATTGTTATTTCTAGCTCGTTTAGCTAAATCATTAACCATTTTGGCCATACCAACTAAATTTAATTGATCAGCATTTTTAATTACAGGTACAATCAAGTTACCATCTGATAGTGCGGTGGCCATCCCAATATTTATTTTCTTTTTTAGAATGATTTTATCATCAGAAAGTGAAATATTCATCATCGGATACTGCCTTAATGCTACTGCGACAGCCTCCATAAAAATCGGAGTAAAAGTAAATTTCTCGCCTTCTCTTACTTCAAAAGCAGATTTAACCCTATTTCTCCAATCATAAATATTAGTTACATCAACCTCAATAAAAGACTGTACATGTGCAGATGTCATAAGTGAATCAGTCATATGTTTAGAAATAATCTTACCCATTTTTGTCATTTCAATTACCTCATCGCTGAAATCAGATACATTTAATTTATCTGAAAAATTAACATCTACTTTTGGCTGAATAGGCTTATCTATTACTAAATTTCTGTTTGAAAGAAAAGACAGAATATCATTTTTTGTTATTCTTTCATTCTTTCCAGTACCAGAAATAAGAGACAATTCATCTGAACTTATCCCTTCTTTATTAATAATATTTTTTACCAAAGGGGATAAAAACCCAGAATTAGAAGAAATTTTTTCAACTTCAGAGTTTAAAATTGTTTCTGCTAATTCTTCTAAATTTTCGGTAACTTTTTCAATGTTTTCTTCAATTGATTTTATATCGTTAGGGGTTGCTGGAGAAATGTTAGTTGAATTGTCAATTTTATCAATCTTAGCTGTATCTTCTATCTCATCAGTTTCTATTACAGCGATAGTTTGACCAACCTCAATAACATCATCTACACTAAAACACTTTTCAATCAATACCCCTTTTTTCTCAGAAGGAACTTCAGAATCTACCTTATCCGTTGCTATTTCAACAACAGGTTCATCAAAATCAATTGTATCACCGACTTCCTTTAGCCATGAGGTTAGAGTAGCTTCAGCTACACTTTCACCCATTTTTGGTAATTTCAATTCAAATTTTGCCATTAAAAAAAGATTTAACTAATGAGTTCAAAATTAGTGAAAATAGTCCAATTCATGTTTTAAAAATTTATTTAATCATAAAAAAATAACATTGCCTTTATGATTCATATCACCAGACCTTAATATGTAACTTGAATCCTTAGATAAAAACCAAAAATTTATATTATTACCATTTTTCAACACATTTAATGTTTTAATAATTTGCTTAAAAGTCAAATAATTAGGGTCTAAAATTAGATTGCAATTTTCAAAGGATTTGTCAATTTTACTTTTTAGAATAATTCCTTCAAATCGTTTATCAAGAGCTGTGTTTAATTTGTTACTGAAAAGAATA
>CABXBH010000017.1 GCA_902510415.1 uncultured Bacteroidota bacterium
GTCATTGACCCATCTAGTGGTACAATTACAGGTGGTGACTATGGCAGTGTATATGAAATTATTTATACTACTGTTGGTCAATGTCCAACATCCACAAATGAATTAGTTACAGTTAATAATCCTCCTGAAATAGTAAATCCAACACCACTTGAAGTTTGTGATGATAATATTGCTGACGGACTAACAGAAATGGATATAACAATTAAAAATTCCGAGATTACTAATGGTAATCCAAATTACTCTGTAAGCTATTATTTTTCTCATGATGATGCGCTAAATGCGGTAAATGCTTTACCTATTTATTACACTAATATTTCTAATCCTCAAACTATTCATATTAGAGTTGTTGATATAACCACAAATTGTTTTTCCACATCAACATTAGATTTAAGTGTAATCACGGCACCATCTGCTACATCTCCTCCAGCTTTAGAGTATTGTGATGCAGATGCAGATGGCTTTGGAGTATTTAATTTATCTCAATTGGATGATGTTATTTCTGATGGACAAACAGGATTATCAATTACTTATCACGAAACTCAAGCTGATGCTGAAAATAATGTTAATGCAATTATTGGAAATTATAGTAATATTAACCCGTATATTCAGACAATTTATATAAGAATTGAAAGCTCTACTGTTGTAACTGACTGTGCAACCTACCTTGATGTTTCACTTATTGTCAATGATGTTCCACAGATAAATCCTGAGCCTTCTTCTTTAGAGGTATGTGATGATGATACAGACGGTTTTGGTTTATTTGATTTAAGTCTTAGTAATGATGAGCTTCTAGTTGGTTTAGACCCTTCCGATTTTACCATCACTTATTATGAGACTCCTGAAAATGCTGAGAATGCTGAAAATCCTATCGTAACTCCGTTTGCTTACACCAATATCACCCCATTTAATCAGATTGTTTGGGTTCGTGTTGAAAATAACACAACAGCTTGTTACAATACAAGTAGTATAGAATTAACGGTAAACGAATTACCAGTCCTTACACAACCTGATCCTCTTAATCTGTGTGATTATAATAATACTGGAGATGAAGTAGAAGAATTTACCTTAGAAGATAGTATTGGACAGGTATTACAAGGACAAACAGGTATTGCGATTACCTTCTATGAAACACAAGAAGATGCAGATAATGATAGTAACCCAATTGTTAGTCCATATACCAATATAAGTAATGCACAAACAATATACTTAAGAGGAGAAAATGAAATTACAGGATGTTACTCTACTATTACATTAGACTTAAGAGTAAATCCTATTCCAAGCCCTGCAGTTCCTGAACCTATAGAGGAATGTGATGAAGATAATGATGGATTTACGTTCTTCACAGTAGAAGCGAATGCGGCAGATATTATCAATGGAGAGTTAGATATTATACTTTCTTATTACGAGACGATGACCAATGCAGAAAATGCTGTAGACCCTATTATTAGTCCGTATTATAATATTGTGCCTGATAGTCAAATCATATTTGTTAGAGCTGAAAATGTTGTTACGGGTTGCTTTACTATAGTTGAACAAGAGCTTGTCACGATTCCTTCGCCAGAACTACCATTAATCATAGAAGATATTATCGTCTGCGATGATGATTATGATGGTATCACAGTATTTGATTTAACCCAAAGAGATGAAGATATTTTTGGGGAACAAAGTACAACAGACTTTGGTTTAACTTATCACGAGACATTAATAGATGCCGAGACAGGTGAAAATCCTATTGTCAATACTACTAGTTATCAAAACTTAACCAATCCACAGACTATTTTTGTGAGACTTGAGGATCTTAATAATGGCTGTGTAAGTGTAGGAGAATTTGATCTTATTGTTACTCTTCCTCCTGTTATCGTACAACCAACAGCATTAGAACAATGTGACGATGAGATTGCTGATGAGACTACAGAGTTTGATTTAACGGTTAAGAATGATGAAATAACAGCAGGTAATATAGATTGGGAGGTTATTTATTATGAAACTCAAGAAGATGCTTTAGCTGGAACAAATGCTATTGAAACCCCTGAAGCTTATACAAATACATCTGTAGCAGGGAATGCTGCTAATCCGCAAACATTACATGTAGCGGTTGTAAATATTGAAGGATGCATCGCTTATACTACTTTAACCATAAGAGTACTTCCTAATCCAACACCAAGTACAGATCCTGCAGATATAGAATTATGTGATTACGATAATCCAGGTGATCAGATAGAAGTTTTTGATATTACAATTAATGAGGCGTATATCATTAACGGAGAACCTGGAGTCAGTGCAGCTTATTATGAATCTTTAGAAAATGCGACAGAACAAATAGACCTTATTGCAAACCCTACCACTTACACTAATATAGAATTAGGGCAACAAACCATCTATGTAAGAGTAACCAATGATACTACGGGATGTTTTACCATTGTTACTTTTGATATTATAGTCAATCCTTTACCAGACATTGGAGATGTTCCTGATGTGATTGCTTGTGAGGTAAATACAGATGGTTTTTATGACTTTGATTTAGAAACTATCACTAGCGAACTATTAGGTTCTCAGGATCCTGCGAACTTCACGGTAACTTACCATGAAACACAAGAAGATGCTGATAACGGAGAAAATGCATTGGTTAGCCCTTATACAAATCTTACAAACCCACAGCAACTCTTTGTAAATATTACAAATAATATTACGTCTTGTAATATTACAGGAGCTGGCTTCAATATAGAAGTACAAGAAGGAGCTATTGCAAACGGTGATGGAGTTCCTGCAGAACTTATAATATGTGATGACCCAGACACAGCCAATGATGGTTTTGCTCAGTTCAACCTAACAGATTTAGATGCACAGATTTTAGACGGACAAGATCCTGCTAACTTTACGGTAACCTATTATAGTACTTTACAAGATGCTGAAGCTTCTATAAATGCATTACCAGTGAGTTTTGAAAATACTTCTAATCCTCAGACTATTTTTGTTAGAGTAGATAATGATACTACTGTAGATGATCAATGTTATGATATTACAGATGCAACCTTACTAGTTAATTTGCTTCCTGAATTTACCCTAGAAGAAAGCTATATGGCCTGTGTAGACGTGAATGGAACGGAATTAATAGGACCAACTGTAATGGTAATAGATCTTCCAGCTAATCAGTATACTTATGAATGGATCAATCCAATAGGAGAACTAGAAGCAACTACAGCAGAGCATACTCCATTAATGGGAGGAACATATATAGCTGTGGCTACAGATATATTTACCGGCTGCAGAAGAGAAGTTACAACAGAAGTAATCCCTAGCTCACCTGCAGTTGTAGAAGCAATAGTGACTACACTTGCCTTTGCAGAAGAACATATTATTGAAGCTAATGCTGTTGGAAGTGGTGATTATGAGTATAGATTAGATGATGGTCCATGGCAATTAGACGGAACATTTACTGACGTTAGTCCTGGACTACATACGGTAACGGTTAGAGATTTAAATGGTTGTGGTATTGGTACTAAATCTGTGTTAGTGATTGATTATCCAAGGTTCTTTACTCCTAACGGAGATGGATATAATGATACTTGGCAAATTATAGGTATTGATACAAGACCTCTTTCTACAATATACATCTTCGATAGATATGGAAAATTACTAAAACAACTAAGCCCTCTTAGTGAAGGTTGGGATGGTGCATTTAACGGAAAACCACTACCGGCTACTGACTATTGGTTCACCGTAAAATACGAAGAACCTGGAACAGATATTATCAAAACTTTTAGAGCACACTTTAGCTTAAAAAGATAGATTTTCCTTTTGAATATATATTTAAAAATAAAAGACTATTAAATAAAACCTTGCTTTTCAAGAGTCTCATTTACTAATTCATTGATAGTTTTTCGAAATCCATAATATACACCAGCTAAAACAAGAAAAACTTCAATATTGAAAGGTATTGGTAGTATATCTGGTAAATAGTATTCTTGAACAAAGTACCAAAAACTTAATGAAATTGTATGTTGAACTCTTAACAAAAAACGAACTCCTATTGTCTGAATATTATTAGGTAAGATTGTAAAAGGTAAAGCTAAAATAATACAAGGGATAATAAGTATAGAGCTAATTATAGAAGCGGGCATAAATATGAGTAATTGAGCTATAGGATTATTTTCCCACCTTTCTTCTTCATTTTTAAATTTCATTAACCTTTAATTTAAAAAATTGTTGAGATTGATATTGTTACTGCAGTATTTTCAGTTTTAACATTAACCTGATTTGTTAATCCAGTGTCATAAAGTCTTTTATATTTTGAGGATTCAATTTTAACCAGAGATAAATCAATTGTTGTTTCATTTAATTTATATCCTATTCCAAGTGATAATCCGTTAATGGAATCATCAATATTATTATCATTGTCAGGAATTGCAGAGTTATTCAATGATTTATATGGGCTGTCTTCGTACATATATCCTGCTCTAAAACTAAATCTATCAGCAAGAATTTCAGCTCCTATTCTATAAGTATTTACTTCCTTCAGCCTAAAAGAAATCTCCTGATTAAGATTGGAGAAATACATGTCAGTTTCAGGTTTAAATTTCATTGATGCATAATCTCTCCTGGAATAATCAAAACTAATTAAACCAATGTTTTTAAATACTAAAGCAGTGCTAGCCGTAATTTTAGAAGGAGTTTTAAGAGTGTAATCTTCATAAATATTAATTGCATTTGGATTGGTAATAAGTAAAGATGTTTCATCAAGCTCGTCAATCATTGACGTTTCTAGATATTGTCTTGTCTCTTCTGAAATTTCATACCAGGTAGGGGTGTCGTAAGTTAATCCAATTCTGAGAAAATCAGATATTTTAGATATCATACCAAATTGAGCAGAAAAACCTTCACCAAATGTTGAAAGCCTATTTTCAAAATATATTCCATTTATTCTAAATTGACCTGACTCACCGTTGTTATTAGTTTCATTGAAAATGGTATAATTATCAAAATCAATGAAATGACTATTAAGATTAACACCAAAATATAGGTTTTCGTTGTATTGGAAGCCAATATTTGCTGTTAATTTACCATTGTATCCTCTTGATATAGATCTGTAAGTTTGATTAAATGTTCCTGATTGAACATTTGAATAATATGAACTATTGTTGTCAGAAAATTCATTAGGGTCAATAATAAATGATTCATAACCTAAAAATGCCTGCTGATGGGCAAATCCATAAACATTTCCAATATCAACATATGCTTCAGTGATTGTTTCATTTTCAAAAGCAGAAATTTGATCAAGCCTTAAACCTTGAGCATTATTAAGAAAATAAGTATCTATTGAGTTTGTATTTGTAAAGTTAAATATAGAATATTCATTAAAATTATTTTTAGTTTGATTATAGGTTATCCCAAGAGAAATTTTCTTCCAATTATTATCGCCATTTAAATTATCAAATGTAACTATACCGCCTATTTGATTAAGAGTGAAATTCTTTTTGTCAGAGTTATTAGTTGTATTTAAAATTGCAGCTTCATTAGATTTATTTTCTGATCCAAAGCTTAACGAAAAATGACCATTGTTAAATACAGCTGATCCTGCAGGATTCACTGCGATAGCACTTAAGTCACCACCTAATGCGCCAAAAGCGCCACTCATAGAGTTAAATCTTGCAGTCCCTTGGTGTGTGTTGCTAGAATAATTTAAAGCATCATTAATATTTTGTGAATAACCAGTGAAATAAATTGCATTTACACAAATTAAAAGGAATTTTAATTTTCTAAACATAATAATCAAATTTTAATAAATTTATCTTCCAGATTTTCCGCCCCTTGAAGGAGAACTTGATCCAGACGAAATACCTCCACCGCCTCTAGAAAATGAGGAGCTTGATGAACTACTTGGTCTAGAATAACTAGGAGATGAGTAATTAGAGCTCCCAGAAGGCTTGTAATCAACGTTACTAGGTTTAGAATAATTACTACTAGGTTTAGAATAATTACTACTAGGTTTAGAAGAGCTATTATAACCACTGCTATAGTTACTACTAGGTTTAGACAAGCTATTGGAAGATCCGGCCGAGTTGAATGGTTTGTTATACATGCTTGGATTCACTCTAGCAGAGTTATTAATTCTGTCAATTCTAGACAATCTGTTACTTAAGCTGTTTGAGTTTGTTCTGTTAAACCTATCTCTAATATTTGTATTTGTGAGAGAATTAGTTCTCGAAGATATTGCATTTCTTGAACCTCTTCTACCACTAATTAGAGATACTGGAGTATTGAAATCTCTTCCATATGGACTATAGTTGTACCATGAATTGTAAGGCCTCCAATATGGGTAGTATCCGTATGCATATCCGTATCCATATCCATAATAAAAGGAATCATAATACCCCCAGAAAGGATTAAATGGATTATACATTCCGCCGTAGTGCGGAAAAGGTCTTGACCAATAGTTGTTATATCCGTACCCCCACACATTACCATAACCAAAACCATAGTTCCACATCCAGTTTGGATATCTCCAACTTGACCAAAAACTATCGTGATGATGAGAGTGTATATTAATAACAACAGAATCTTTGTACTCTCCCCAAGGCCCATAATTATCTTGTATTGAATCATTTTCACTATTTCTATAATTCTCAACATCAGTGAAGAGCTGATCACTTTGATTATCACTGGAATACATTAATGCTTTTTCACTAAAAGCTGACTGGTAATATTCATTATTACCATTATCGTTCACTACGCTATTTTCAGCGTTAACATATTTTTCGGTAGGTTCGTTACTTTGATATATTCCATCATTAATATAACCACTATACTGGTATGACCCACAAGATGTAATAAGTATTAATATCAATGTTGAAAAAAATATTTTATTTACGCTAAAAAGTTTCTTGTGGTCCATATCTTTAATTTTAATTGTTGAACATCCTAAAATTAATTAGATTTGTAATCTATATTTAATCAAATAACAATTGTTGTGCCAAGTTACAAAAAATGGATAAAAAACTAGTTAGTAGAGAAGAAGATTATTCAAAGTGGTATAACGAGCTTGTTGTCAAGGCTGGTTTAGCCGAAAATTCAGCAGTACGAGGATGTATGATTATTAAACCATATGGTTACGCGATATGGGAAAAAATGCAATCTCAGTTAGATAAAATGTTCAAAGAAACAGGGCATGAAAATGCATATTTTCCTTTATTTGTTCCAAAAAGTTTATTTGAAGCTGAAGAAAAAAACGCAGAAGGTTTTGCTAAAGAATGTGCTATTGTTACACATTATAGACTACAAAATGACCCTGATAATAAGGGTAAGTTAAGGGTAGATCCGAAAGCTAAACTAGAAGAAGAGCTAATTATTAGACCTACCAGTGAAGCAATTATATGGAGCACATATAAAAATTGGATACAATCTTATAGAGATTTACCAATTTTAATAAATCAGTGGGCAAATGTTGTAAGATGGGAAATGAGGACTAGATTATTTTTAAGAACGGCCGAATTCTTATGGCAAGAAGGGCATACAGCTCACGAAACTGAAAATCAGGCTATTGAGGAAACCAAAATGATTAATAATTTATATGCAGATTTTGCAGAAAATTTTATGTCAATGCCTGTTATTAAAGGAGTTAAATCAAAAAATGAAACATTTGCTGGGGCTGAAAAAACTTATTGTATTGAAGCATTAATGCAAGATGGAAAAGCTTTACAAGCTGGTACCTCCCATTTTCTTGGCCAAAATTTTGCTAAAGCATTCGATGTTAAATTTGCTGATAGAGAGGGTAAATTAAATTATGTATGGGCTACCTCATGGGGTGTTTCATCGAGATTAATGGGAGCATTAATAATGACACATAGTGATGACAGAGGATTAGTTCTTCCCCCAAAATTAGCTCCTTATCAGGTTGTATTTGTTCCAATATATAAAAATGACGAGCAGCTAGATTCAATTTCTAAATTAGTAAAAGAATTGAGATATCGTTTTTCGGAGAAAGGAATTACCACCAAGTTTGATAATAGAGATACTAAGAGACCTGGAGAAAAATTTGCTCAACATGAAATTCAAGGAGTTCCAATTAGAATTACAATTGGTCCTAAAGATTTAGAAAAGAAAAGTTTAGAGATTTTTAGAAGAGACTCTTTAAAAAAAGAATTTATCGAAATAGATAAATCTGTAGATCATGTAATTCATCTTCTTGAACAAATACAAACTAATTTATATTCAAGAGCACTAAATTTCAGAGATGAAAATATTACAGAAGTTGATAATTTTGAAGATTTTAAAAATGTCCTTGAATCTAAAGGTGGATTTATTTCTGCACATTGGGACGGCACTGATGAAACCGAAAATAAGATAAAGGAATTAACAAAAGCTACCATTAGATGTATTCCTGAGCAAGGTGAATTTAGTTCTGGAAAATGTATATTTTCTGGTAAACCTTCAGCTCAAAAGGTTTTATTTGCTAAAGCTTATTAGCCTAACTATTACATTTTTTTACCAAGAAGTTGTAACATTTAAAAATAGTTGTATTTTTGCACGCGCAACTATTGTTAAACAATAATTGGCCCGTTCGTCTATCGGCTAGGACGCCAGGTTTTCATCCTGGTAAGAGGGGTTCGATTCCCCTACGGGCTACAAAATTTAAAAAATTATGGCAAATCATAAATCAGCTATTAAGAGAATTAGAAGTAGCGAGGTTAAAAAACAAAGAAACAGATATCAGCATAAGACTGCTAGAACTGCTATGAAAAAATTCTTTGAAATCACAAAAAAGAAAGATGCTGATAAGGAATTACCGTTACTTAATTCAATGATAGATAAGCTTGCTAAGAATAATATTATTCATGATAATAAAGCTTCAAATCTTAAGGCAAATATTGCTAAACACGCTGGAGGTTTAAAAAAATAATAACTCTCTATTTTAGTGTTTCTATCATAAAGGATTTAGCAAATGTAAATGCTTGATTCCTCGTTAAGGGATTACCTCCCAAATTAACACCTCTTTCTACACAAAATAAAAAGCCTAATTTTTGCATTAATGGAGATGACATTGGAAGTGATAAATAATTCATTAAAACATCTCCTTCTTCATTAAGTTTAAATAAACAATCTTTAAAACTATAGCCTTTAGGATTAAAAATTACTGGCTCTTCACTGTCAAATGAATGATGTGAATCAGGATAAATAGTTAAATCTATATTAGCCTTTTCAGAAATTTTATTTACAAAAAAATTGCAAGGTTCAGCTGGAGTCCAATTGTCCAAATCTCCGATTAAAATATGAATTGGAGAATCTGTAAATTCTATATTTTCTGGATCAAAAAAACAAGGCGGGTAAAAAGCTAAATGCGATGCAAATTTTAAATCGCTAGTAATCGCTTTTTTTACTGGTAACCAACCTGAAAATAATGCTACAGCACCTCCTAAACTCCATCCTGTAATTGAAACTTTGTTTTTATCAATATTTGGATGATTAGCTAATACCTCAAAAGCTCTGTAAGCATCCAAAATAATTGCAGCTGTAGTTACTTCTACCTGTGATCCTACAGTTGAAGTTATATTTCTACTTTTAAAGCTATTCAGTTGAAAGGTGGCAAAACCGTTTTCTTGATACATATTTAAATATTCAAGATGATGCTTTCTCCAACCCAGACTTCCAGCAACTCCAATGACTAGTGGATATTTTTTTTCTTGGTCAAATGAATCAATTGGGATCACTAATTCGCCATATACATCTTGTTTATCTTGATTTTCTAAATCAGTGATGATATCACTAAGTGCAAACGGATTTGCACTTTTAAAAGAGATCTTTTCTATTTTTTGCGCACTAATATTAAATATATTGAGACAAAAAAGGATTATTAATAAACGCACAATTAAATATTTAATGAATATTTTTAACCGTTCATTGAGATAAGAAACTCTTCATTATTAAGAGTTTGTTTAAACCTGTCATTAATAAATTCCATAGCTTCAACAGGGTTCATATCAGCAATATATTTTCTCATAACCCACATTCGTTGAACAGTTTTTGCATCTAATAGTAAGTCATCTCTTCTGGTACTTGATGAAGTCAAGTCAATTGCAGGGAAAATTCTTCTGTTTGATATATTCCTATCTAACTGAAGCTCCATATTTCCGGTTCCTTTGAATTCTTCAAAAATAACTTCGTCCATTTTAGAGCCTGTCTCTGTTAATGCAGTGGCAATGATTGAAAGAGATCCTCCATTTTCAATGTTTCTTGCTGCACCAAAGAATCTTTTGGGTTTATGTAAAGCATTTGCATCAACACCACCACTAAGAATTTTTCCAGAAGCAGGTTGAACAGTGTTATAAGCTCTTGCAAGCCTTGTAATTGAATCGAGCAGAATTACTACATCATAACCACATTCTACAAGTCTTTTGGCTTTTTCTAGAACAATATTGGCAATTCTTACATGTTCATTAGCTTCTTTATCAAATGTAGATGCTATTACCTCTCCTTTTACATTTCTTTGCATATCAGTTACTTCCTCTGGTCTTTCATCTATTAATAATATTATTTGATAAACTTCAGGATGATTTGCAGCTATTGCATTTGCTACATCTTTAAGTAACATCGTTTTACCTGTTTTAGGTTGAGAAACAATCATTCCTCTTTGTCCTTTTCCTATAGGAGAAAATAAATCGATTACCCTTGTTGAAATTGTATTATTCTTGTCTGCAAGATTAAATTTTTCTTCAGGAAAAAGAGGAGTTAGGTGTTCAAATGAAACCCTGTCTCTAACTATTTTTGGATCTAGTCCATTAATTTTATTTACCTGAATAAGAGGAAAATATTTTTCACCTTCTTTTGGAGGGCGTACATTCCCTAAAACTGTGTCTCCTTTTTTTAAGCCAAATAATCTAATTTGAGATTGCGAAACATATATGTCATCTGGTGAAGATAAGTAATGGTAATCAGATGATCTTAAAAACCCATAGCCATCTTGCATTATATCTAATACACCTTCACTTTCAATTATAGCATCAAATTCATAATCTGGCTCTTTGTATCTATTTCTAGTATCTCTATTACCGTTTGGCTCAGCTTTTGGTTTTCTGTTTCTATTATCTCTATTATCTCTATTTTGAGGCTTTTTATCAGTTTTATCAGTTTTATCCTCATTCAATTTTTTATCGCTAGGATTGTTTTTATTTGTCCTATTCCTAGTTTTAAATTTAGATTTAGAGGAGTCTCTTTTTTCAGTTTTATCAACATCCTTTTCATCAGGGTTTGAAGCTTGATGATCTAGAATTTTATAAACTAAATCTAATTTCTTTAGTGTTTTATACTTAGAGATTTTAAGCTCTTCAGCAATTTCTTGAAGTTCAGAAAGTTTCTTTTCTTTTAATTTTGATATTTCAAACATTATTTAAATTTTTTTTTGAGAATTTGCCATCAGAGGCAATTATTTTTTATCGGAATGTAATTTGAAGTTGTAAATTAACTGCGTAATCTGTTAATTTGGTACAATTATACGACTTTATTTTAAAAACAACCTAATTTTTTTTTTAATTCTGTTAAATTTGATTTTTAATTAAATTATAATGATTCAAAGAATTCAATCTTTTTACCTGTTTTTATCTAGTGTTTTTTACTTCAGTTACTGGTATTTTGGCATGGAGTGGTTTAAGAAAGGTCTTTCAATTATTAATGACATTTACTCTAATAATTTAGATTTTGTTTTTGATATTATCTCATACATTCCACTGTTAATTAGTGCTATTTGTTTTTTTACTATACTCCTTTTTAAAAATAGACAAATGCAAATTATAATGTCATATTCTGCATTATATATAAGCCTGTTTATGTGTGTATTTTCTGGCTTTTACTTTTATATTACTCTTAATGGGTTAATTGAAATTATGCCTTCTACAACACTTGAAATCCTATTATATTTAGCTATTTTAAACCCATTTATATGTAGTTTCCTAATTTATTTAGCGATTAAATCTATAAAGAATGATGATGAATTAGTAAATTCATTAGATAGAATTAGATAATCATCTGTCAAATTCAATAATTTCAAGATTTTCAATCTTATTTTTATTTATTTCAAATCTTACCATGGTTCTTTTTTTATGAAATCCATGCTTTCCAATTGCACCTGGATTAATGTGTAGTAAATCAAATTTTTTATCAAAAATAATTTTTAAAATATGAGAGTGGCCAAAAATTAAAAGATCTACATGATTTGATTTTAGTTCATCTTTAATTCTTTTTGTATACCTGTTTGGATAACCACCAATATGAGTTATCCATACGTTAATTTCTTCACATTTGAATTTACAATCTAAAGGCAATACTTTTCTTATCTCATGATTATCAATATTTCCGTATACCCCTTTGACTGGTTTTAATTCATTTATTTTATCAATTATTTGAATATCACCCACATCCCCTGCGTGCCATACTTCATCTACTGATTTACAATATTTTAATATTTTTTCATCAAGGTAACTATGAGTGTCAGAAAGTAGAAGAATT
Source organism: uncultured Bacteroidota bacterium (assembly GCA_902510415.1). Lineage (GTDB taxonomy): Bacteria > Bacteroidota > Bacteroidia > Flavobacteriales > Flavobacteriaceae > MED-G13. The sequence goes on from CABXBH010000017.1 coordinate 12,496, forward strand.
TTTTTCAAATTAATTTTAAATAATTATTAACTATATATTTGCTATACTAATTTACAAATAGATTGAGATATTTTATTGAACTTTCTTACAATGGTACAACTTTTCATGGTTGGCAATACCAGCCTAACGCAATTAGTGTTCAAGAGACGGTTGAAAATTCTCTTCAAATTTTATTAGACGAAGATAAGTTAAAGATAACAGGTGCTGGAAGAACTGACACAGGAGTTCACGCAATTCAAATGTTTGCTCATTTTGACTATCATTTAGAAATTGATATTCCTAATTTCATTTTTAAGCTCAATAGTTTTCTTGATAAAAATATTGTGATTAAAAGTATTAATAGGGTTTTAAATGATGCACATGCTCGATTTGATGCTATTTCAAGAGAATATAAATATTTTATAACTCAGACAAAAGATGTTTATAATTCTCAAACTAAATATTTTTTTTCAAAAAAATTAAATATGATTGAAATTGATAAAGCAATAGATATTTTAAAAAAAACCAATAATTTTCAATCTTTTTGTAGGTCAAAGACTGATGTAACTAATTACAATTGTGATATATATGATTTCAATTATGAATTAAAAAATTCAGAATTAATATTTACCATTAGTGCTAATAGGTTTTTAAGAAATATGGTACGTTCTTTAATTGGAACAATATTAGATATTGGTTTATTAAAAATTTCTAATGATGATTTAAAAATTATAATTGATAAGTCAAACAGAATATATGCAGGCCCTTCTGTTCCTGCTCATGGATTATTCTTAACAAAGGTAGAATATCCAAAAAATATTTTCAAAAATGAAAAGTAAAACAAACGTATATAATTTTAAGCTTTTTAAAAGATTGCTAGCTTATGTGAAATCATACAGGAGTGTGTTTGTTTTTTCGGTTATTTCTGTTTTTGGCCTATCAATATTCGGTGCATTAAGACCAGTTATTTTAGAAAAAATAGTTGATGAAAATTTAACTGCTTCTAATTACGATTTTTTTGCTGAGTATATAATTATTATGATTTCTTTACTTGTTTTCGAAGTAATAAGTAATTATTCTTTTATTTTCAATGCTGGTCTGCTTGGTCAATCCGTTGTCAAAGATATTCGAGTACAACTTTTTAATCACATTCAACATTTTAAAATGAAGTATTATGACCAATCTTCAGTGGGAATATTAATTACTAGAACAGTGACCGATATGGAAAGAATTGCTGATATTTTTGGTCAGGGATTATTTATGATTCTTAGTGATATACTTAAGATGTTAATTGTTGCTTTTGTTATGATTTATATGAATTGGGAACTTAGTTTAATTGTCTTTATTTCATTACCATTTATTTTATTGGCTACAAAAATATTTCAAAAATATATGAAACTTGCTTTTGATGAGGTTAGAAATGAGGTTGCAAATTTAAATTCTTTTGTCCAAGAAAGGGTTACTGGAATGAATGTTTTACAATTATTTGCAAGGGAAAAATTAGAGTATAATAAATTCAAAAAAATTAATGAAAGACATAAAAAAGCTTGGCTTAAGACTGTTTGGTATAATTCAATTTTTTTTCCCGTTGCTGAAATTTTCTCATCCCTTACACTTGGTTTAGTTGTTTGGTATGGAGGAATGAATACCATATTAGATAATACTGCGTCTATTGGACAGTTAACAGCTTTTATTATGATGATACCCATGCTCTTTAGGCCATTAAATCAAATTGCTAACAAGTTTAATACCTTATTAATGGGAATGGTTGCAGCAGAAAGGGTTTTTAAAATTTTGGATACCGAATCTTCAATAGAAGATTTAGGATCTAAAAGTGCCGATAATATAAAGGGTAAAATCAGATATGAAAATGTAAATTTTTCTTACAAAAAAGGAGAACAAGTCATTGATGATTTTGATATTGAGATAAAATCAGGGTCAACAAATGCAATTGTTGGAGCAACAGGGTCAGGTAAATCTACAATTATAAAACTTCTAAATAGATTTTATGATTTAGATGATGGATTTATATATATAGATGATATAAAAATTGAAGATTATTCAATTTCATCGTTAAGAAGAAATATAGGATTTGTATCTCAAGATGTTCATTTATTTTCTGATTCCATTTTAAATAATATAACCTTAAAGAATTCAAATATTTCATTTTTAAGAGTTAAAGAAGCTGCAAAAGAAATTGAGTTGGACGATTTTATTAGTTCTTTACCAGACGGATATAATTATAATGTTAGAGAAAGAGGCGTTAGTTTATCAACTGGTCAAAGGCAATTAATTTCTTTTTTGAGAGCTTATATTAAGAATCCTCAGATATTGGTTCTTGATGAGGCTACATCATCCATTGATACAGACTCAGAATTATTAATTCAAAAAGCAATTGATAAAATTACAAAAAACAGAACATCTATAATTATTGCCCATAGACTAAGTACCATTATGAAGGCAGATAATATAATCGTGATGGATAAGGGTAAAATTGTGGAGGTCGGAAAACACGATGAATTATTAAAAAATAAAAAAGGTTTCTATAATAAACTGTATGAGGCGCAACTTAAAAAAGAAATAATTGAATTCGCTTAAGATATATCCTTTTCAACTACTTTTATCAAATCTTCCTTAGCAGCAAAATCAATAAATTCTCCATTTTTAATATAAGAAATTTTACCACTTTCTTCTGAAACTACAACTGCAACTGCGTCGGTTTTTTCAGTTATACTAACTGCGGCTCTATGTCTAAGTCCAAATTTACCAGATATTTTAGTTTCATTATTAATAGGTAAAACAACTCTAGTAGCCCTAATGATATTATTTGAAATAATTATTGCGCCGTCGTGAAGTGGGCTGTTTTTAAAAAATATACTTTCCAAAATTGGTTGAGTAACAGTTATATTCATTTCATCTCCTGAATCTCCAAGAAAATTTAAATTATTACTTCTTTCAATTACTATTAAGGCACCTGTTTTTGTTTCACTCATATTGTAACAAGCTAAAACGACAGAATGTATATCAGTAGTATCTCTTTCTAATTTTTGATTTTTGAAAAATTTAATTTTTTCAAAAAAAGATCCTTTTTTGGATAAATTTGCGGATCCAACCATTAATAGGAATTTTCTTATTTCAGGTTGAAAAACAACAATTAATGCTATAATTCCCACACTCATAAATCCACCAATGATACTAGAGAGTAATTCCATTTCTAAAAAGACTGTTCCTCTCCAAAGGATATAAATTAAAATTATTCCTGTAAAAATATTAATGGCAACGGTTCCTTTTAATAGTTTATAGGCATAATACAAAAGAGTGGCTACTAGTATTATGTCAAGTACATCAACAATAGAAAAATTAAGTATTTCCCTGAAAAAATCCATGATTCGTTAATGCAAATATAGGGTTAAATAATTTTAGAGATTAAGTTGTCTAATTATTTTCACACATTCCACAGCCTCTAATACATCATGAGTTCTCAAAATATTAGCCCCTTTTAATAGTGAAATTGTGTGTAATATTGTAGAGCCATTAAGTGCTTTGTCAGGGGTTGTATCTAAGGTTTTATATATCATCGATTTTCTTGAAATCCCAACAACAATTGGAGTTTTAAATTCTTTTAAAAATTCTAAACGATTCATAAGCTGATAATTTTGCTCTTTAGTTTTTGAAAAACCAAAACCGGGATCGATAATTATGTCATTAACTCCATCTAATTTAGCTTTTGAGATTCTTTCAGAAAAGTAATTTTTTATTTCGTTTAGTATATCATCATAATTTGTATTGTTCATCATATTTTTAGGACTTCCGCGCATATGCATCAAAATATATGGAACATCTAATTTTGAAACAGTTTTAAACATATTAGAGTCTAAATTTCCTCCAGATATATCGTTAATCATATGAGCTCCAGAATTGACAGCTTGATTAGCAACTTTACTTCTAAAAGTATCAATAGAAATTATAATATTTGGGAATCTTTTTGAAATCAATTGAATAATTGGAATTACTCTTGACAATTCATTTTCAATGCTTATTTCCTTAGCACCTGGTCGTGAACTATATCCTCCAACATCTATTATATCAGCACCAGAACTGATCATTTTTTCTACTTGATCAAGAATTTTTTTTTCTGAGTTGTATTTACCTCCATCATAGAATGAGTCAGGAGTAACATTTAAAATTCCCATTATTTTTGGAACTGAAAAATTTATCAGTTCACCCTTGATTTTTATAGTCATTTAAAGATGTTTAAAAATTTAAAGATGTTTCTTTGATGATTAAAGATATTTAATCGAAATTTACGTAAAATTACACCTATTTATGCAAAAAACTTTAAAGCAATATGATAATGTTACATCTATTTGTAAATCACTTTTTGAAAAAAAATTGCATGATTATGGTAGTGCTTGGAGAATTTTAAGATTATCTTCTCTTACAGATCAAATTTTTATCAAAGCTCAACGAATTAGGGGTTTACAGAAAAATTCAATTCAAAAGATAGATGAGGGGCAATCCGATGAATTTATAGGAATAATTAATTACTCTATTATGGCCTTAATTCAAATTGATAAAGGCGTGTCTGAAATACCAGATTTAGATGCTAAAAAGTGTATTGAATTATATGATTTAATGATGAATAAAACACGCGATTTAATGATGAATAAAAATCATGACTATGGAGAGGCTTGGAGGGAAATGAGAGTTAGTTCTCTAACGGATTTAATATTGCAGAAATTATTGAGAGTTAAACAAATTGAAGATAACCAGGGAAATACTTTAGTTAGTGAAGGAATAGACGCTAATTATACAGATATTATAAACTATGCAATTTTTGCGTTAATCCATCTAAATATTAAATGAGAATAATTACTAGTCTTTTTAGGTATTTTGTAGGTGTTCTATTTATTTTTTCAGGACTTATTAAATTAAATGACCCAATTGGTTTTTCTTTTAAACTGGAGGAATATTTTGGTCCTACAGTTTTTAATATAGATTTTTTAATCCCCATTGTACTTCCAATGGCTATTTTTATTGTAATATTCGAAGTTGTTCTAGGTGTTTTCCTAATTCTGGGATATAAGCAAAAGTTAACTATTTGGAGTTTACTTTTAATGATTATATTTTTCACTTTTCTTACTTGGTATTCGGCATACTATAATAAAGTAACTGATTGTGGTTGTTTTGGAGATGCTATAAAATTGACTCCTTGGGAATCATTTACTAAAGATGTTATTCTTCTAATAATGATTGGTTTCCTTTTTGTAAAACAGAACTTAATAAATCCAATATTTAATTTTAATAGTCAAAAATATATTATTGGATTTTCGCTTATTTTTTGTTTCTATATTACTTATCAAGTTTTAAATCACTTGCCAATTTTAGATTTTCGCGCATATAAAATAGGAGATAATTTATTAGATAACATGGCTATTCCTGATGATGCTCCAAAAGACATATATGAATATGAATGGGAATTTACTGATGGAAATGAAAAAAGAAAAATTATAACTAATGGTGAATATCCTGAAGTATCAGGAGATTTTATTGGTGTTGAAACAAAGTTAATTCAGAAGGGTTATGAGCCTTCAATTTATGATTTTACCATTGAGGTAAATGACAATGATTTGACAAATGAGATCTTATCTGAAGAAAAACTAGTAATATATATTTCTTACGATTTACAAAAATTTTCATCTTCAGCCATTGAAAAAATGTTTAGTAGTGCTACAGAAGCAAAAAACAGTGGATTTAAAATAATTGGTTTGACAGCATCTTCTACTGAAGAAAGAAACAGTTTTATTAAAAATAATAATTTATTTTTTGAGTTTTATACATGTGATGAGACAGCCTTAAAGACTGTGGTCAGATCAAATCCAGGTGTTATTGTTTTAAATAGAGGAACAGTAAAACAAAAAAAACATTACAACGATTTTAGTGATCTAAATTTCAATTAATTGGTTTACTATATTTTAGATAAAATATTATACTCTGCTTTGACAATGTTTGGAGTAGTAACAGTAATATTCTTTTTGTTTAATGTTTTGCCAGGAGATCCAGCTCAAATGATGCTGGGTCAAAACGAAAGTTCTGATCAACTAATGATAGTTAAAAAAAAATATGGATTTGATAAACCAATAGTCAATCAGTATTTTTTATATCTAAATGATTTATCTCCAATTTCTCTTCATTCTAAAAATAAGGAAGATTATTCCTATTTTGGGAAAAACAAATACACTGGGGTTGAATTGTTTGATATAAAAGATTTTTCGGTTAGTTTTAAATATCCATATTTGAGAACATCATTTGTAAATCAAGGAAAAAAAGTCTCAAAAATCATTTCAGAAACATTACCTAATACATTTGTTCTTGCTATATCTTCGATTCTTATTGCGATTTTTATAGGTTTGATTCTTGGTATAATTTCCGCATTAAATAAAGGAAATATAATAGATATATTAATTCAATTTATTAGCACAATTGGTATGAGTGTGCCATCCTTTTTTAGTGCCATTATTTTTGCATGGATATTTGGCTTTCTGTTAAAAGATTTAACAGGCTTAGAAATGACAGGTAGTTTATTTGAATTGGATGATTATGGAGAGTCATTTCATTTAGAATTGAAAAATTTAATCCTTCCATCAATAGTTTTGGGGATCAGACCTTTAGCTGTAATTAGTCAACTTGTTAGAAATGAATTATTAAATGTTTTAAGTCAAGATTATATAAGAACTGCAAAAGCAAAAGGTTTATCTGATTTTATTGTTATAAGAGATCACGCTTTAAAAAATGCATTGAACCCAGTTGTCACTGCAGTTTCTGGATGGTTTGCATCTCTTTTGGCTGGTGCTGTTTTTGTTGAATTTATTTTTGGCTGGAATGGATTAGGGAAGGAAATAGTAAATGCATTAACTCTCTTGGATTTACCCGTAATAATGGGTGCAGTATTAGTTATCGCATTTATGTTTATATTAATAAATATTTTGGTAGATATAATTTATATCAAATTAGACCCAAGAATTAAAATAAATTAAAATGAAGAGAAAAAAAATAGTGGTTGGTAATTGGAAGATGAATATGACAATGGACCAATCTAATAGTCTTATAAAAGAGTTAAAATCAATCTCGGAAAATGATGTTGAAATTAAAATTGCACCAAGTTTTACAAATCTTCATAATGCGGTCCTATTAGGTCAGCTTTCATCATCTAATGGTCAATACATTGAAGTTGTTGCTCAAAATATTCATTCTGAAGAAAGAGGAGCATATACGGGTGAAATATCAGCTGAAATGTTAAAAAGTATTGGTGTTAAATCTGTGATTATTGGTCATAGCGAAAGAAGAAAATATTTTAACGAAACTGATAGTATTTTATCTAAAAAAGTAAAAACAGCAATTAAATATAACATAGGTGTAATATTTTGTGTTGGTGAGGAATTATCGGAAAGAGAAAACAACAATCATTTTAATGTCATTAAAGATCAAATTTCGATTGGTTTATTTGATTTGGATGCATATGAAATTAATAAAGTAGTGATAGCTTATGAACCAGTTTGGGCAATTGGTACAGGAAAAACTGCAAACAGCAATCAGATTCAAGAGATGCATGAGTTTATAAGAGAACTTGTAAAAGATAAGTTTGATCATTTAAGAAACAAAAGTACTAATGATTCTGCCGCATCGGAATCTCTTAGAATCTTATATGGAGGAAGTGTAAAGCCAAACAACGCTAAGGAGATATTCTCATTACAAGATGTTGACGGAGGCTTAATTGGAGGCGCTTCTTTAAATTTTGCTGATTTTTCTACTATTATAAAAGCTGCAAATGGGTGATTCCTATCTAGCCATAAATTTTAAGGTTAGCCCAATTTCTGGAAGAGATATATTGATTGCAGAGCTTAGTTATTTATCTTTTGAAATGTTTGAAGAGAAAATTGAAGGCGTAATTGCATATATTAAAAAATCAGCCTATAAAGACGGTATATTGAATAATGTTAGAATTTTTAATTCAAATGAATTTAAAATCTCATATAAAATTCAGGAAATCCAAAATAAAAATTGGAATGAACAATGGGAGCAGAATTTTGATCCTGTGGATATTAATGAAAACTGTATTATTAGAGCACCTTTTCATAAACCCTCTAATAAACCCTACGACATTATTATTAAGCCTGAAATGAGTTTTGGAACAGGTCATCATGAAACAACTAAACTGATGTTAGAGTTTATTTATGAAGAGGATTTAGAAAATAAAACATTATGTGATGTTGGGTGTGGAACAGGGGTTTTATCTATTCTGTCTGAAAAAAAAGGTGTGAAAAAAATTGATGCGATTGATATAGATATTAACTCTTACAATAATACATTAGATAATATTGAAAGAAATTCCTGTAAAAAAATTAATGCAATTCATGCTTCATCAGAAATGCTATTAGGAAATAAATATGATATTATATTGTCAAATATTACTTTAAATGGTCTTGTTGAAAATTTTGAAAATTTCAACAGTATATCAAAAGCAAATACAATTTTAATTCTAAGCGGATTTTATAAAGACGATTTAAATTATATAAGTGAACTGTTAACTAAATTTAAATTTGATTTTACAGATTATAAAATGAAAAATGATTGGGTTGCTGCTAGGTATTATCGCAACTAACATTATGTTCAGAATTGTAACAATTTTCATTAAGATCACATTTTAATATTTCATTAAATCCTTCAGTGATATTAATCATATTACCATACCCCATTTTTCTTAAAATTGAAATTGCAATCACAGACCTGTATCCACCAGCACAATGTACATATATTTCATCTTCAAATTTAATTTGATCTGATTTTTCACTTATTGTGCTTAACGGTATATTGAAAGCACCTTCAATATGTTTACTTGAATACTCTGATTCTTTTCTAACATCTAGAATATTTATTTTATTTAATTTTAGTATATCAACAAAGTTTTTTGACTTAATGGTCTTTATTGAAGAAATAATATTCCCTTCCTTTTCCCATTTTTTAACTCCACCTTTTAAATATCCAAGACAATTATCAAATCCAACTCTTGAGAGTCTTGTTATTGCTTCACTTTCTTTTCCCTCAGGTGTGATTAAAATAATTTTCTTATTTATGTCTTGAATAATACTTCCAACCCATGGTGCAAAACTTCCGTTTAAGCCAATAAATATTGAATTTGGGATATGTTTTCTTATAAAATCTTTCTGATGTCTAACGTCAAGTAATATAATATCAGGATTGATTATTAAATTTTTAAACTCATCAATTTCTAAAGCCTTATTGCCTTTTTTAATAACATCTTCAAACGGGTTATATCCCAGTTTATTCATCATCGCATTATCTCTAAAATATTTTGGAGGAACTGGCATGCCATCTAGAAGTTCAGAAATGAATTCTTCTTTTGACATACTTTTTCTCAGAGCATAGTTAGTTTTCTTTTGCATACCCAATGTGCTAAATGTTTCCGTACTAAGATTTTTACCACATGAAGATCCGGCTCCATGAGCAGGATATACAATAATATCGTCGTCAAGAGGTAGGATTTTATTTCTTAGAGAATCAAATAAAATTCCAGCTAAATCTTCACTTGAAATATCTGAGCTAGTGGCTAAATCAGGTCTACCAACATCTCCTATAAATAACGTATCACCTGTAAATATGGCTTTATTTTTTGAATTTTCATCTGCAAGAAGATAACAGGTTGATTCTGGCGTGTGTCCAGGTGTATGAATTGCTTTAATTGAAATTTCACCAACTTTAAAAACTTCAGAGTCTTTTGCATTATGTACTGGATAGTCGGTATTTGCATTTGGTCCAAAAACTATTTTTGCTCCGGTATTTCTTGCCAAATCAATATGACCAGAAACAAAATCAGCATGAAAGTGAGTTTCAAAAACATATTTAATCTTAACATTATCTTTTTTAGCTTTTTCAATATATTGTTGAGTTTCTCTAAGGGGGTCAATTATAATTGCTTCGTTTCCAGAAGTGATATAATAAGAGCCCTGAGAAAGACATCCAGTATATATTTGCTCAATTTTCATCTTATACAAAATTATGAAATAATTAGCATAATGATACCTCCAATAGCCATTCCTTCAACATATGATAGCCATAGAGCGTCAAAAGTTGATAATTTTATTGAGTTTAGTATTTGGTCGATATTGTTTTTGTAAGGTTTTGTAATTAAATACAAACTACCAGCAATTAATAGATAAATTGATATTACTTTCATATTATAAATTTACAAATCTTAGGTTATGAAAGTTTATTATCTTTAACTAAAATAAACGGATGTACTCTATTGACTTTGATAAGGATTTAATTAAAGGTGTCAAATTAATTGATATTAATACACTAAATCCACATGAAAAAATCATTGAAAAAAAGAAAACTTCTTTGGCAAAATTTATTAAATCATATGAGGATTATTATATAATTTCATCGATTGTATGTTGTCACAAAAGTTTATTGATTATAGACGGTCATCACAGATTTTTTGCTTTAAAAGAATTAGGTTTCACTAAAGTACCAGTTACCCTTGTTGACTATACAAGCGAATCAATCAGAACAGGTAAAATGAATCCTTTGAGTAAGGACTATATTGTTAATGTTGGTCATAGTCCAAATTTGCTTGAGCCAAAAAGTACAGAGCATGCTGTTTATTGTACTGCTTCAAAACAATGGCAGCCAATAATTTTATTGTCTTCTATGTTTAAGATTGAAACTAAACAAATTAATAAATAAATTTAAAATGATATTAACAACAACAGAATTTGTTCCTGATAAACAAATAGATAAGATTCTTGGAATTGCCAGAGGATCAACTGTAAGATCAAGAAATGTAGCAAGAGATATTGTTGCTCAACTTAAAAATATTATAGGCGGTGAAATTGAAGAGTATACAAAACTACAAGCCTATGCTAGAGAACAAGCATTAGAAAGATTAATTGCTGACGCAAATAAACTTAATTCAGATGCAGTTTTAAATATCCGATTCACAACATCAGTTATTGCTCAAGGAACATCCGAGATTTTAGCCTATGGAACGGCTGTTTCATTAAAATAAAAATTATGTTAAGTATCTTCATTTGGATTGGTGTAATAATTTTATTTATTTGGTTAATTATCAACAGAGTCAACCAAACTGATAAAGAAAAATTTGACAAACGTGATAACTAATTAGATAATTTAATCATACTCTTTTGAAATATAAATTTCTATATATTTTTTTTATTTCTCAGATTATTTATTCTCAGCAATTTAGAAATATTACTAATATTTCAGATTTAAATGGTTTCACTGGTAATAATGGAGTCGCTGTGGCTGATTATGATCAAGATGGTGATTTAGATATTTTTATTGTTTACGCAAGATTTGAGAATGGCGAGACATCTATCAGTCGTTTACTCCAAAATACAAATAATGGTAATTTTATTGATGTAACAGAGAACTCAGGGATTGTTCAAGATTTTGATCACGAAATTGATTTAATAAATTATGACGAGGACGGTGAGTTTAGTTTTGATACTATTGAGCATGGAGATAGACTTTCTGCATCATGGGGCGATTTTAATAATGACGGATATCCTGATTTATTTTTAGGAAATGCGGTTCAGAGTCAATTATATAAAAATAACGGAAATGGAACTTTTTCAGATATTACAGAATCTGCTGGATTTCAAACATATTGTGAAAAATGTTACATAGCAGGTGCTTTATGGATTGATTATGATTTGGATGGTTATTTAGATATATTTTTATCAGACTATAATCAAATTTCACCAAGTAAATTATACAGAAATTTAGGCAATGAAACTTTTGAGCAAATTGACCTTACAGAGTATTTAGATAATGCCAATAGTTTTTCAGCATTACCAATCTATGCAAATGATGATATGTATCCTGATATATATATCGCAAACGATTTTGATCAATTCAATCAGTTATTGATTAATCAAAATGGAAATGGATTTGTTGAAATGGCATTTGATTATGGTGTTCAAGATCCTTTTGATGGTATGGGTCTTACTACATGTGATTTTAACAATGATTTAAATATTGATTTTTTTGTTACAAATATTAAAGAAAACAGTTTATACGCAAAAGATGTCTTCAATAGTAGTTTGCCTTACACAAATTATTCAGAACAAGTAAACTTATATGACACTGACTGGGCTTGGGGAGTGACTTTTTCTGATTTTAATCATGATGGATATGAGGATTTTTACGTTGCAAATGGATTTTTTAATCCAGAGGATGATAGGTTTTTTATAAACGATTCTGGAAATAATTTCACCTATGGAGATTTTTCAGGGAATCCTCCTTTAATGTCGAAAAGTAGATCTGTTAATTCATTTGACTACGATAATGATGGTGATCTTGATTTAATTGTAACAGATTTTAATCTTAACGTTAATTTATGGGAAAATAAATCTATTGACAGCTATTACACTGAAAGTGTTTTGGGTTCCTG
>CABXBH010000018.1 GCA_902510415.1 uncultured Bacteroidota bacterium
ACTTGAATCAGATTTTTCAGGTAATCAAGGATTAGGAGATCCAAACTCAGATGGTGAGCATGCTTATTATCCAACTGATAATTTTAATTCAAATTGGACTATTTCAGAAGACAATGGATACTTGATTTTAAATTTTACAGGAAATGGTTTTGCAGGATTTTATGTTGGAGGAAATCATTCTTATACGATTCTTTCTAGAAATTCAACTGAAATATATCTTAAGACTATTGGATTTGATACTAATGGATGGTTTATAAAAATAACCAATCAAGAATAAATTAAATCAATCTTAAAATTTATAAGGGATAAGACCAATTAAACTTCTCTCTTATTTTTTATATTTGTCACTTCCTAACCTGAATTATGAAGAATTCTTTTCTATTTGTTTTTATTATATTTCTTTTGACCTTTGCTTGCTCATCTGACAGTTCGTCTGACTCTGATACTGACTCAAATATTTCAGATCCGATAATCCCGTCTAATTTAGTTTTAGATATAAATATTATTGGGCAAACTGATTCTGCTCCAAATGGAGATGGTTCGGGATTAATAACTTGTTCTGCTAATGCTTCAGACGCTGTAAATTATGAGTTTAGATTCGGTGGAGGAGTAACCGAACAATCTACAAACGGGCAAGTAGACTATAATTTTACTGAAGAAGGTACAAATTCATATTCAGTTTATGTGTATGCTTATTCTTCAACAGGTCATTATACTAGTACTTTTCAGACCTTTAATCTTTATGTTGAAGGAGAAGGTTCTACTGCAACTTGGTCTGAAGAGTTTAACTATAATGGTGTTGTAGATTCTGATACTTGGACTCACGAAATTGGTAATGGTGACTGGGGTTGGGGTAATGGTGAATCTCAGTACTACACAAGTAGTTTAAATAACTCTATAGTAGAGGATGGTGTTTTAAAGATTTCAGCAAAGAAAGAAGATGTAGCAGGATATGAATATACTTCTGCAAGAATTGTTTCTAGAGATAAATTTGAATTCCAATACGGAAGAGTAGATATAAGAGCCAAGCTTCCAACTGGTGCCGGAACGTGGCCGGCGCTATGGTTATTAGGGTCTAATCATTATGAAATTGGATGGCCTGAATGTGGAGAAATAGATATTATGGAGCATTGGGGTCATAATCCAACAGTCATTGCTGGTTCAATTCATACTCCTATGAGTCATGGTGATACTTGGACTAAAGGGACTATTAATATTAGTGACTATCATGAAGAATTTCATATTTATTCGATTGATTGGAATGAAAATAGAATTCAATTTTTAGTTGATGATGAATTGTATTACACATATGCTCCATCTCCAAAGGACTCTGAAAACTGGCCTTTTGATCAAGAAATGTTTTTTATTTTAAATGTTGCTATGGGAGGTAGCTGGTTTGATATTGACCCAGAATTTAGTGAATCAACAATGGAAGTTGATTATATAAGAATATATCAGTAAATAATTATGAAAAAATCTATTTATACACTTTTAGTTTTATTGTTTGTTGTATCATGTCAAAAAACAGTTGATTTAGATAACGATAAAGAAGAATTTATTAATGACTTAATATCAAAAATGACATTAGCTGAAAAAGCTGGTCAAATGAATCAATATAACGGTTTTTGGGATGCAACTGGCCCAATGCCTGAAGGAGACTATCAAAAGAAAAGATATAATGAATTAAAAAATGGTCAAGTAGGATCCATGTTAAATGTAATTGGTGTAGATGAAATTAGAGCATTACAGAAAATAGCAGTTGAGGAAACAAGATTAGGCATACCTTTAATATTTGGACATGATGTTATTCATGGATATAAAACAATTTTTCCAATTCCTCTTGCTGAATCATCTAGTTGGGATCTAGATTTAATGGAGAAATCCGCAAGAGTTGCTGCAACTGAAGCAAGTGCTGATGGTTTAAATTGGACTTTTGCCCCTATGGTTGATATTTCTAGAGATGCTAGATGGGGTAGAGTTATGGAAGGAGCTGGAGAAGATCCGTATTTAGGTAGTTTAGTAGCTAAGGCTCGTGTACATGGGTTCCAAGGAGATAATTTAAATGATATTAATACTATTGTTGCATGTGCTAAACATTTTGCAGGATATGGTTTTTCAGAGGCTGGGAGAGATTACAATACAACAGATTTTAATCAATATACTCTTCATAATACAATAATGCCTCCTTTTAAAGCAGCAGTTGATGCAGGAGTTAGAACATTTATGAATTCATTTAATACACTTGATGAAATTCCAGCAACTGGTCACAAGCATATTCAAAGAGATATTTTAAAAAGAGATTGGTCTTTCGACGGTTTTATAGTTTCGGATTGGGGTTCTATTGATCAGATGATCCCACATGGATTTGCCAGAGACGGCAAACATGCTGCAGAGTTAGCTGTATTAGCAGGTTCAGATATGGATATGGAGTCAAGTCTTTATGTAAGTCAGTTAGTTGGTCTTGTAGAATCTGGAAATATTGCAGAAGAATTATTAAATGATGCAGTTAGAAGAATTCTTAGGGTTAAATATGAGTTAGGTTTATTTGAAGACCCTTACAAATATTGTAATAAAGAAAGATCTGATTCAGAATTAGCGTCAGAAGAGAATATGAGTGTTGCACTAGATGCTGCAAAAAAATCTATTGTTTTATTAAAGAATAATAATCAGTTACTTCCACTTCAGAAAGAAGGAGAGAAAATTGCAATTATTGGTCCTTTGGCCAATGATAAAAATAGCCCACTTGGAAATTGGAGATCTCAGGCTGTGTATAATTCCGCTAGCTCGGTTGTAGAGGGAATGAAGAAATATAAAGGGAACAGAACTGTGTTTGAAAAAGGTGTTGATTTATATTATGGTAAAACAAACTTCCATAATAGGGTAAAAATCAATTATGATGATAAATCAGATTTTGGTAAGGCCAAATTTGCTGCAGCTACATCAGATATAGTTGTTATGGTTTTAGGTGAAGAAGGTAATCAATCTGGAGAGGGAAGAAGTAGAACAAATATTGGGTTACCAGGTCTTCAATTAGAGCTTTTGAAAGAAATAAGTAAAATAAATAATAATATTGTCCTTGTTGTTATGAGTGGTAGACCTCTAGATCTAAGTTGGGAGGATGAAAATATCCCTGCAATAGTTCAAGCATGGCATTTGGGGTCAAAATCTGGAGATGCAATTGCACAAGTTTTATATGGGGATTATAATCCATCGGGAAAATTAACTATGTCTTTTCCTAGAAATGTAGGCCAAGTACCTGTTTACTATAATTTTAAAAATACTGGTAGACCTAGTACTTCAATCGAACAGGTTACAAACTCTGGATATGCTGATGTTGAAAATAGTCCGCTATACTCATTTGGACACGGTTTAAGCTATACTAATTTCTCGTACTCCAATTTTTCAGTTGATTCAGATAAGTTAGGATTTGATTCTAAAATTAATGTGTCTGTTAAATTAGAAAACACAGGATTTTATAAGGGTAAAGAAGTTGTTCAGCTTTATATAAGAGATATAGTTGGTAGTATTGCAAGACCGATGAAAGAACTAAAGGGTTTTAAGATAGTAGAGTTAGCTCCCGGTGAGTCTGAAATTATAAATTTTGAAATTGACAGCTCATTACTAGAATTCTATACATACAATAATAAATGGGAAGCAGAAGTTGGTAAATTCCATGTTTTTATTGGAGGAGATTCTAATGTAACTGAATTTAAAGAATTTTACTTAGACTAGAAAAAACCCATTTTACCATTAGATTATTTTCTTCATTACATCACTGTTTTTATCAAAATATATTACTAAAGTTATTTAAAAATAAATTTATATAGATTACAAGAAACACTATTGAAATTAGAGCTTTTGTAAATCCTGAAACTAATAATCCTAAGAATACCCCAGCTGAAGCTTTTAACGATTTTTCAAAATTTTTATTCAATAATAATTCTCCTACAATAGCGCCTGTAAGTGCGCCAAAAATAATTCCAAAGGGAGGCAGAAACAATCCAATTAATGTACCAATTGATGCTCCAATTATTCCATATTTACTTGCACCAAATTTCTTTGAAGTATATATAGGGATTATATAGTCTAGTATGAAAATTATTAAAGCAATAATTAAACTAAATAATAATAATCTACTACTGACCTCAACATTTGAAATATTACTAAATATAAATAATCCTAACCATGAACTAAGTGGTCCAGGTAATACAGGTATAATACTACCAATAATTCCTATAATCATTATAACAAAAGACAGTATTAATAAAAACAGATCCATATTTTGTATTTCAGAATTTTTAAATAAAATCAATTAACTTTATGAAAATAATTAATTAAAATTTATTGTGAGAAAAACTCTCTTTTTAATTTGTCTTTTTTTCTTCTATACATGCGATTTCGATTTTCAGTTAAATAAAAAGATAACAGTAAATGAATTTGTTGAAGATGAGTTAAAATCATTTAGTTGGAATCAGGTGGATCAGTATCCTGTTTTTGAAAATTGTTTAAATTTTAATGATACAGCTCAAAAAAATAATTGTTTTGTTGAAACGATAACTGAAAATTTTAGGATTAATTTGAAAAAAAACAATTTGGTTCTTAACAGAACATTAGTTGATACAATTAACTTAGTTTTAAAAATAGATAAAAAGGGAAATATTGGAATACAAAGTATGACAACCAGGGATGAAAATATAAAATACAAAGAGATTATAAGTATTTCATTTGACAGTACAATGAATGATTTACCAAAATTGTACCCTGCAATTAAAAGAGGTCAAGAGGTAGACATCATATTTAATTTACCGATACTTATATCAACTGAAGAATAGTTATGAGTGAAAAAATTATTTTAGGAATTGATCCAGGAACAACAATAATGGGTTTTGGAATCATTAGTATAAAGGATCGAAAAATGAATCTTATTGAAATGAATGAGTTGAATTTAACAAAACACAAAGATCATTACTTAAAGTTAAAATTAGTATTTGAAAGAACAATTTCATTAATTGATAATTTTAACCCTGATGAGATAGCAATTGAAGCTCCATTTTTTGGAAAAAATATACAAAGTATGTTAAAATTAGGAAGAGCTCAAGGGATAGCAATGGCAGCTGGACTTTCAAGAGAAATTCCTATCACAGAATATTCTCCAAAAAAAATTAAAATGGCAATTACTGGGAATGGAAATGCAAGTAAAGAACAAGTAGCAAAAATGCTTCAAAATTTATTGAAAATTGAAACTTTACCCAAAAATTTAGACTCCACAGACGGGCTTGCTGCTGCTGTTTGCCATTTTTATAATTCTAATACCACTTATGAA
The DNA here is from genome assembly GCA_902510415.1 of uncultured Bacteroidota bacterium. Classification (GTDB taxonomy): domain Bacteria; phylum Bacteroidota; class Bacteroidia; order Flavobacteriales; family Flavobacteriaceae; genus MED-G13. Next base: position 5,324 of record CABXBH010000018.1, read on the forward strand.
GGAACAAAATATTCCGGTTGGTCTAGTTTTATTAAAAAAAACCAAGATAAAATAAGAAAGTCATAGGAAGTATTTATATCCATATACCTTTTTGCAAGAAAGCTTGTCATTATTGTGATTTTCACTTTTCTACTTCATTGCATTCTAAAAATTTAGTAATTGATGCAATTGTACAGGAGATTTATTTAAGAGCTAATGAAATAAACGAAAATATAAATTCAATTTACTTTGGAGGCGGTACTCCTTCAATTCTAAGTAAAGAAGATATTGAAAATATTCTGAATAGTATTTATAAAAATTTTGAGATTTCAAGTGATGTTGAGATTACGATTGAATGCAATCCAGACGATGTAACTCTAGAGAAGATTGATGTGTGGCAAAAACATAAAATAAACAGAATAAGCCTTGGAGTACAGTCTTTTTATGATGCTGACTTGGAGTTGATGAATAGAAGTCATGATTCTACTACTGCTATAAAATCTCTTGAGTTAATTAAAAGCAATTTTGAAAATTATTCTATAGATCTTATCTACGGTATTCCAAATTCTTCATTGAAAGAATGGAAAAAAAATATTGATATTAGTTTAAAGTATAATGTGCCTCATATCTCAACCTACGCGTTGACTGTAGAACCAAAAACTGCATTAAAAATACTGATAGAAAAAAATAAAATTAATAAAGTAAATGAATATGATCAACGACTTCAATATGAATACGCATATGATTTATTTGTTAATAAGGGGTTTGTTAATTATGAATTTTCCAGTTTTGCAATACCAGGTTTTGAATGTAAAAACAACCTATCTTATTGGAGAAGGGAGAAATACATTGGATTAGGACCTTCAGCTCATTCGTTTGATGGTAAAATAAGAAAATGGAATATTAGAAATAATCAAAAATTTATTGAAAAAATTTCCTCTAAACAGCTGCCTCAAGAATATGAAAAATTGTCAGACATGGATATTTTAAATGAAATTATTATGATAGGCTTACGAACTTCTGATGGAATTGATTTGGATATTCTAAAAACAAGATTTAGTAATTTAAATTTAGACAATTTATATAAAGAAATAGATTTTAAAATTAATAAAGGTGTTATCATTAAAAACCAAAATAAATTATATACTTCCAAAGAATATAAATTTATGACTGATGGAATAGCTGCAGATTTATTTGTTACAGAATAGGTCTTAATAAATTATTAAAAAAACATTATCTTCAATATAAAATAATTTATATGGAATGGAAAGGTGTTATGCCGGCAATCACCACTAAGTTTACTGATAGTGATAAGCTTGATATTAATTTATTTAACAAAAACTTAGATTTTCAATTAAAATCTGGTGTTGATGCAATTGTATTAGCTGGTTCTTTAGGTGAAGCTAGCACTTTGACTCAAGATGAAAAAAATATTTTAACTAAAAATACTGTTGATTTTGTAAATAAAAAGATTCCAGTAGTTGTTAACATCGCTGAGCAATCTACAAGAGATGCGATTAAGAGTGTTAAAGATGCTGAAAAATATGGTGCAAATGGATTAATGGTTTTACCTCCAATGAGATATAAATCTGGCAAAAAAGAAACGATAAATTATTTTGAATCAATTGCTAATTCAACAAGTCTACCTATTATGGTTTATAATAACCCCGTGGATTATGGCATTGAGGTAACCATAGATATGTTTGAAAAATTATTGAAATGCGATAATATAACGGCTGTAAAGGAATCAACAAGAGATATATCAAATGTTACGAGACTGAAAAATAGTTTTGGTTCAAGACTCAAAATAATGACCGGAGTTGATACAATTGCACTTGAGAGTTTGTTAATGGGAGCAGATGGTTGGATTGCTGGTTTAGTTTGTGCATTTCCTCAAGAGACAGTTGCTATCTATAAACTTAAAATTCAAGGTAAAATTAAAGAAGCTGTGCAAATATATAGATGGTTTTTACCTTTACTAGAGTTAGATATAAACCCAAAATTGGTTCAAAATATTAAACTCGCTGAATCACTTTTAGGTATAGGTTCTGAATATGTGAGATTGCCAAGACAACCCCTTATAGGAAAAGAAAGAGAATATGTTTTAAATGTTATTAATACAGGAATTAAAAATAGACCTGATTTATCAAACTATAATTATTAATTATGATATCTGGAAAAAATTATATTGGAGATAAATTGTCTTCAAATTCTTCTATAACTTTTAAAACGTTTAATCCTTTAATTAATATTGAAAATGATATTCTTTTCTTTGAAGCGAGTGATTCAGAAATTAAAAAAGCTACAAAAATTGCATCGGAAGCATTTAGGTATTATAAGCAGGTTTCAGCAAAGGATCGGGCAAGATTCTTAGTTCAAATTTCTGATGAATTAAGTTTGATTTCAGATGATATTGTAAAGATATATTGTAAAGAAACGGGATTACCTGAAGCAAGGTGTTTAGGTGAATTAGGTAGAACGATGAATCAACTTAAAAGTTTTGCAAACCTTCTTTTAGAGGGAAGCTTTCAGGAGATTTCTATTGACACACCCATTCCAGATAGAAAACCAATTTCGAAGCCTGATTTAAGAAAAATGTTAATGCCAATTGGACCCGTTGTTGTTTTTGGAGCAAGCAATTTTCCATTAGCCTATTCAACAGCTGGCGGTGATACTGCTTCTGCATTAGCAGCTGGATGTCCGGTTATTTTAAAATCTCATCCAATGCATGCTGGAACAGGAGAGTTAGTCTCAGCAGCGATTATTAGAGCGGCTAAGAAAACAAATATGCCTAATGGGGTCTTTTCTAATTTAAATAGTAAAGGAATTGAAGTTGGAGTTAAGTTGGTAAATAGTCCTGACATAAAAGCGGTTGGTTTTACAGGAAGTTTAAAAGGAGGAAGAGCTATTTATGATTTAGCATCAAAAAGAAATCATCCAATTCCTGTATTTGCTGAAATGGGGAGTGTTAATCCAGTGTTGATTTTTCCTAAAAAACTAGAAAAAGAATACGATGAATTAGCTAAAAAATTCGCAAAGTCAATAACAATTGGGTCTGGACAATTTTGTACAAACCCAGGTCTTATAATCTCATTTGAATCTGACACTTTTGATTTATTTATAAATAAATTAGTTAAAGAAATTGAACAAATTTCTCCATCCTGTATGCTTCACCCAAATATTCATAGTGCATATAATTCTGGAATACAAAAAATAAATAAAAATAAAAATGTTACTAAACTAACTAATGATAAGACAAAACCTGAAATAAATTTACCAACCCATGTTATTTCATCAGTTAGTGCTAAAAAATTCGTAGAAGACAAAAGTTTACAAAATGAAATATTTGGGCCATGTTCATTAATTGTTAAGTGCAAAAATACTGACGAACTGCATGAAGTAATAGAGTCTTTTGAAGGCCAGTTGACAGGTACTATATTAGCTGAAAGTAATGATACTTATTTAACACAAAAAATTATTGATGCTTTAGAATTAAAGGTTGGTAGAATTATTTTTAATGGTGTGCCAACAGGCGTAGAGGTATGCCCGTCTATGACTCATGGAGGACCTTATCCAGCATCCACTGATAGTAGATTTACTGCAGTTGGAACCAATTCTATAAAGAGATGGTTAAGACCAGTAAGTTTTCAAGATTTCCCCCAAAATTTATTACCAGATGAATTAAAAGACAATAATCCCCTTAATATTGTGAGAAGTATTGATGGAATTGTAAAATAAGTATGCTTATGAAATTTAATTACCTTTTAATATTCGTTTTTATTTTTTTTTCGTGTAACAGTGACAAGAAAAATTTAGAAAATATTATTCAAGAATACCAAAATCATGAAAGTTATGATTATAAAGAATATCCTTTGGGAAATTTTTCAGAAAATCACTTTAAGCAAGAAAAAGAATTTGCAGTTAATATTTTGTCAAAATTATCTAAGATAGATGTAAATAAATTAGACGAAAATGACAATATTTCCTACGAATTATTATCGTTTGTATTAAATGATATAATTGCTTATTATGATTTTGAAAGATTCCTAAACCCCCTTCTTTCAGATTCAGGTTTTCACAGTAGTTTGGTATATAATGTAAGACCTCTCTATGATTACGAGCAAGTTAAAAATTATTTAAATAAATTAAACTCAATACCTCAATACGTAGATCAGTACTTGCCGCTTTTAAGACGTGGAATAGAAAAAGGTGTTTCACAACCTCTAATAATTTTTAATGGTTATGAGTCAACTTATAATGATCATATAACTGATAATTATGAATCAAACTACTTTTATTCTCCGTTTAAGAATTTACCAAAAGATTTATCACAAGCTCATAAAGATTCAATTTTAATAGAGGCTAAAAAAGCAATTGAAAAAAATGTAGTTCCTCAATTTGTAAGAATTAAAGAGTTTTTTGAAAAGGAATATTATCCAAATACAAGAAAAACTATTGGAGTTTCTGAAACTCCTAATGGATCTGAGTTTTATCAGAATAGGATTAACTACTACACAACAAGTAAAAACTACACAGCTGATGAAATACATCAAATTGGTTTGAATGAAGTTTCTAGAATTAAAAAAGAAATGATTAAAATCATAGAAGAATTAAGATTTAAAGGTTCATTTGAGGAGTTTTTTAAATTTCTTAGAACTGACAGTCAGTTCTATGCAAAAACACCAGAGGCTCTCCTTATGTATGCAAGAGATATCTCAAAAAGAGCAGATGAACAGCTTCCGAGATTTTTTAAAACACTACCAAGAAAACCATATGGGGTTGCACCAGTTCCTGATGCAATTGCACCTAAATATACAGGTGGTAGATACGTTGGAACCTCAAAAAATAGTACTAATCCAGGCTATTATTGGGTAAACACTTATGATTTGAAAAGTAGAACTTTGTACACTATTCCTGCTCTAACTGTACATGAAGCAGTACCAGGACATCATTTACAGAGTGCATTAAATAATGAATTGGGTGATAGTATTCCAAGATTTAGAAGAAACTTATATTTGTCAGCTTATGGTGAAGGATGGGGATTATACACAGAATTTTTAGCAGATGAAATGGGTATTTATACAACTCCATATGAACAGTTTGGTAAATTTACATATGAAATGTGGAGGGCTTGTAGATTAGTAATTGATACCGGCATTCATGCTAAAGGATGGTCTAGAGAAGAAGCGGTTGATTTTATGTCCAAAAACACAGCTCTTTCTTTACATGAAGTTAATACAGAAATTGATAGATATATTTCATGGCCAGGACAAGCTTTATCATATAAAATTGGAGAATTAAAAATTCGTCAGTTAAGGAATAAAGCTAAAAAAGAACTCAAGGAAAAATTTGACATTAGAGAATTTCATGAAAAAATTCTTGAATATGGAACAGTAACATTATCAACTCTCGAAAGAAGAATCAATAATTATATCTCTGAGAAAAAAAATGGATAAGCACATTTTTCAATGTATAGATGCGCATACATGCGGAAATCCTGTAAGGTTAATTTTATCTGAAAAACCTAAATTAAAGGGGGATTCAATGAGTGAAAAAAGGCTAGATTTTATAAAAAATCATGATTGGATAAGAAAATCACTCATGTTTGAACCTAGAGGGCATGACATGATGAGTGGAGCAATGATTTATCCTCCAAAAAACCCCGAAAATGATTTTTCAATACTGTTTTTAGAGACATCTGGATGTCTTCCAATGTGTGGGCATGGAACAATTGGAGTTGTAACAATTGCTATTGAGGAAAATATAATAACTCCAAAAATTGAAGGTGCTTTAAAAATTGAAGTACCGGCAGGTACTATTGAAATTAAGTATGATAAAAAAGGAGATAAAGTTAACTGGGTTGAAATAAAAAACGTAGATAGTTATTTAGCTGCAGAAAAATTATCTATTATCTCAGATAATTTAGGGCATATAAATTTCGATGTTTCTTATGGAGGTAATTTTTATGCAATAATAGAACCACAAGAAAATTATAATGGGCTAGAAAATTATAAGGCGGAACAACTTATCTCATACTCTAGAGAAATTAGACATAAAATCAATAAAAATTATTTAAATAAGTTTATCCATCCATTAGATAATTCTATAAGAGATGTATCTCATATTTTATGGACGGGTTCAGTAATAGACTCAGAATCTTCATCAAGAAATGCTGTTTTTTATGGAGACAAAGCGATTGATAGATCTCCATGTGGTACAGGAAGTTCCGCAAGAATGGCACAATTATTTTCTCAAAATAAATTAAAAGTTGATGATATTTTTGTGCACGAAAGTTATATAGGATCAAAATTTATTTGCAGAATTGAAAAATCTTCGAAAATTCATAATATTGATGGAATTTCTCCTGTGATTAGAGGATGGGCTAAAATTCATGGCTACAATAAAATAATTGTCGATAAGGATGATCCGTTTCACAATGGATTTCAAGTGATTTAATATGTCAAAAAAAGTATTAATAGTTGGAGGAGGTATAATCGGAATTTGTTCTGCATACTATTTGTTAAAAGATGGCCACGATGTAACTATAATTGATAGATATGGAATGGATAGTGGAGCATCTTATATTAATGCGGGCTATTTATCACCAGGCCATATTATTCCTTTAGCATCACCTGGAGTAATTAAACAAGGTTTAAAATGGATGTTTGATTCATCAAGCCCCTTTTATGTACAGCCAAGAATAAATATGGATTTTTTCAAATGGTTATTTGCCTTTAATAAGTCCTGTTCTATTAATAATGTCAATAATTCAATCGCTCCAATTATTGATATTTCATTATTAAGTCAAAATCTTTTAAAAGATATAAAGATTGAAAATAAAATGGGTTTTCATTATGACCAAAAAGGATTGTTAATGCTTTGTAAACATGAAAAATCTCTAGAAAAAGAAAATGAAGTAGTAAGACTAGCTGTGGCAAATGGCTTGGACGCTAAAATGTTAAATAAGCAAGAAATAAAAAAAATAGAACCTAATATAAATGTTGATTCAATAGGTGCAGCATATTTTGGTTGTGATCATCACACTACACCTGGCGAGTTAATAGAGGCTTTAAAAAAATTTATCAAACAAAAAGGAGTAAAGTGTTTTGCCAATACAGAGATAAAAGATTATAATATAGCTAACAATAAAATAGATTCTATCTCAGTATCAAATCAAATTTTAAAATTTGATGAATATATTTTATCTGCTGGTACGTGGACATCTCAAATATGTAAAAAATTAGGAATTGATATTTTGTTACAAGCTGGAAAAGGATATAGTGTAAATAGTAAATCAGATACCGGTATTAGCTGTCCTGCAATTTTAGTTGAGGCAAAGTGTGCCGTTACGCCTATGAATGGATTTACAAGGTTTTCTGGTACAATGGAGATTTCATCTGTTAATAATAGGATAAGAAAAAATAGAGTCGATGCTATTTGTAATTCAGTTGAGTCATTTTATCCTTCGATTAAAGTTTCTTCTTCTGAAAGGGAAAATGCTAGATTTGGTTTTAGGCCCATCTCTGCTGACGGTGTTCCATATATTGGTAGAACGAATAAACTTGATAATGTTATTATTGCAACTGGTCACGGAATGATGGGGTGGAGCATGAGTACTGGCACAGGAAAAATAATTTCTGAAATTATATCAAATAAAAAGACGTCTATTGATATTAATAGATTTAATCCAAATAGAAAATTTTAGTTAGATAGCATAAAATCTTCCCCAAAAACTTTATCAAGAATAGTAACTAATTTATCAGAATCTTCAATCGAAAAAATAATTGGAGGTTTAATTTTAATTACGTTTTTATCTAACCCATCATTACTCATTAGAATACCTAGATCTTTCATTCTATTAACTAGATAAACGGCTTTATCAGCTTGAGGATATAACTGTTCATTAACCAGTTCCATACCGATAAACAGACCTTTTCCTCTTACATCACCTATTAAAGGGAATTTTTTGGCTAATTGTTTTAATTTGGTTTTTAAATACAGCCCAGTTTTATCAGCATTCAATTGCAGTTTTTTAGAATCAATTTCTTTAATAACCTCATTTGCAATTTTGCAGGAAACAGGATTACCTCCAAATGAACTGAAAAACTCCAACCCATTGTCAAATTTTTCAGAAATATTTTGGGTGCATACAACAGCACCAATTGGATGCCCATTACCCATAGGTTTTCCTAGTGTAATTATATCGGGTATTATATCATATATTTCATATCCCCAGTATTTTTCTCCCATTCTACCAAATCCAGTTTGAACTTCGTCACAAATCATAATAATATTATGTTCGGTTAAAATTTTTCTACATTTTTTTAAAAACTCTTTTGGTAATTCAATCTGTCCTCCACAACTTATTATTGGTTCAAAAATCATAGCACTAATTTTGTCATTTGAATTTGAGGTCTTTTGAATTATTTTTTCTAATTCTTTAAAGTAATTTTCACTGGCATTCTTTCCTCTGTATTTCCCTCTGTATTCATCTGGCATGGGTATTTCATAAATATTTTTTGGTTTTCCTTTACCACCCTTACTTTTATATTTATAATTACTTACTTCAAGTGTTTTGTTTGTATTACCATGATAACCTCCTTCCATGACTATGTATTTATCACTCTGATTATAAATATTACTCATTCTTATGGCAAGTTCGTTTGCTTCGCTTCCTGAATTAACGTAATATACCTTTGATAATTTTTTCGAAAATTTTGATAATAAGTTTTTAGAAAGAGAAAGTATTTCATCGTGTAAATATCTTGTATTTGTGTTCAATATTCCCATTTGATTTTTTGCAGCATTTGTAACATTTATATTTTGGTGTCCAACATGTGCAATATTATTAACTGTATCCAAATATTTTTTCCCATTATTCGAGTATAGGAATTGATTAAATCCTCTTACCATATAAACTGGCAAATCATAGCTCATTTTTAAATTGTTGCCCAAATATTTTTGTCTTGCAGTTTTTAATTTATTTTCATCAACTGGTTTTTTTTTTGAAAGATTTATATCTAAAATTAATTCTGGGTTAGGACAAATACTTGACCATATTTTTTTTTCATATTCCATGCATACACCCGGAAAATCATTCTTAAAATCAAGTAGACTTAACATTATTTGAAAATGTAAATGTGGGCACCATCCACCATTCTCTTTTGTAGAACCAATTTCACCAATTTTTTCTCCTTTCTTAATTTTATCACCAATTTTAAGTTCAGATTTATTCTGATCAGACAAATGACCATAGAGTGAATAATAGTTTATATTTTTTAATTTATGTTCGATTATTATTAAACCTCCATAACCTTTTATTGTTTTGTCGTTCACAATATTTTTTATAATTCCATCTCCGATTGCATGAATAGAAGTATTTTCCTTGACCCAAAAATCTATTCCAAGGTGAGTAGTTCTATTTTCAAATCCATAATCAGTAAGTCTCTCATAATCTGATGAATTATACACTGCTCTATTTTCTAGATACCCTCCACAAAAAGTTAAATCAGATTGTGAATTAATCTTTTGTTTAAATAAATCGACATCATTTATTAATTCATTAGTTAACCATTTACTAGAAACACTTAAATCTATTTCTTTTAACTTATTTGAATTAATCTTTTTAAATAACACACTGACTGATGACTTTCTTTTATCAATTAGTTTTTGAAATTTAATTTGATTAATATTTGGAGTAAATCCACACGCTTCTCTAAAAAAACAAGTCACGAGCTCTTTGTTTAAACTGGACCATTTTTTGAAAAGCAGATTCATGTCTTTATCGCTTATTTGCAAATATTTATTGTCAGATTGAAGTTTTTTATTTAACGAAGATTTTATAATTGAAATAGATATTCTTATTAATATTAAGTCGTATAAGAAATCAACTTCTTCTTCTTTAATTTTAATAATTGAGTTAAATCCTTTTATAATTTCACATGAAGATTGTATTGGGCTTAAACTATTAATAATACCATAACAGCATGTTATTGCTAGTTCATTAATTAGTTGAGTTTTGATACAATCGCCGAAATCAATAAATCCTTTTATTTTTGGATTAACAAGAGAATTTGAGACAATAATATTATTATCATTTAAATCATTATGAATTAAACATTTTCTTAGCTTTTCATATTTTTTTAGATTTTTATTAAAGTCCGACAATAATTCTTTGATTGTATTTATAGTATCTTCTTTTAATTCTAATTTTTTGTAATGACTTTCAACCCATTGAAAGTTTGCTAAATCCCAATGAAAATCTTTTCTTTTATAAATCGACTTTACCTTATTTAAATCTTTAACAAGCTTTGCAGATTCTATTCCTAATTCTTTTCTGAGATTATTTTTCACAGGATTTACTGATGACCAGAGTCTTCCATCAACCCAATTGTTCATTCTGTAATAACGAATCTCATTATTTTGGTCGATAAAATGATCGAAAAGTTTGTTTTGATGATTTAATATATTGTTTGCTGTAGTCTTATTTGTTTTAAGAATTTCTAGTATTCTTACTTGAAAGTCCACAAATTTTTTGTCTGTATGCTCTGGGTAAATTTTAAAGAAAAAGGATTGTTTCTTATAAGTGATTTTGAAATTATCGTCTGTCTCACCATTAATTTCAACTGCCTTTGCTTTAATCTCATATTTAGAAAAGATTAAAGTTTCAATGAATTTTGAATTAAATTTGTTTTTCATTTAAGGTGATAATAATTATTATCCAAAATACCAATTACACTTTTTAAAAACAATTTATGTCTTCTATTTCACAAAGTATTGTTTATATTTGCCTTTCAATTTTGCGGGCGTGGTGGAATTGGTAGACACGCTAGACTTAGGATCTAGTGCCGCAAGGTGTGAGAGTTCGAGTCTCTCCGCCCGCACAAATTCACTTTCATTTGAATCTAGACGAATTTATATCAGGAGAAATAAAAAATGAAGTAGATGAATTATCATTTTCTTGGGAATCTCCCAGTAATATTGCTCTTGTAAAATATTGGGGAAAATTTCCAAATCAAACTCCTAAAAATCCTTCAATTAGTTTTACACTTTCTAATTGTAAAACAACTACTAATGTTGTATTTAAAAGATTACCTAAAAGCAATGATTTAGTCGCTTTTGATTTTTATTTTGAAAATAAATTAAACATTGATTTTAGACCTAAAATTGAAAAGTTTTTCAGTTCCATTACAAAATATTGCCCCTATCTTTTGGATTTCTGTTTGACAATCAGAAGTTCAAATAGTTTTCCTCACAGTAGTGGTATAGCGTCATCTGCTAGCGGCATGAGCGCTCTGTCTTTGTGTATTATGAGTCTTGAAAAGGAACTTACTGAAATAGATATGAATTATATGTTTCAAAAAGCTTCGTTTATTTCTAGAATAGGTTCAGGTAGTGCTTGTCGTAGTATTTATGGGGGTATTAATTTTTGGGGTAATCACCAAGAGACATCTAAAAGTTCAGATTTTTATTCTGTTAGAATGGATGAACACGTTTCTTCTAAATTTGATAATTACAGAGATACCATTTTAATTATTGATAATCAAGCTAAGGAGGTTTCTAGCTCTGTTGGCCATAAATTGATGGATAATCATCCTTTTTCTGAAATTAGATTTGAGCAGGCAAATCAAAATATATCAAAATTGAAAAGCATTTTATCTAGTGGTAACCTAAATAAATTTTGTGATTTAGTTGAAAAAGAGGCTCTCATGTTACATTCTCTTATGATGAGTAGCGACCCATCGTATATATTGATGAAACCAGAAACACTAATTGTAATTACTAAAATTCAAAAATTTAGAAAAACATTTAAAATCCCAGTATGTTTCACCTTGGATGCTGGTGCAAATGTTCATGTTCTATATCCAGATAATTATTCAAATCAGGTTGCAGATTTTATAAAAGATGAGTTATTATCTTATTGCGAAAACAAAAAATTTATATCTGATATTATCGGAGATGGACCTAAGCAAATCTAAATTTGTATATTTGAATCAATGAAAGGTCCTTTATTTTATTCAAAAATATTATTGTTTGGAGAATACGGTATAATCGAAGATTCAAAAGGGTTATCGATTCCATATAATTTTTTTAATGGAGCTTTAAAGATTACTAAAAATCATACTCCTGAATCAAAGAAATCAAATTTAATACTTTTAGAATTTTGTGAATTCCTTAAAGATATTGAAGACTTAAATTTAGATTTAGATTTATTTAAACAACATATTAATAAGGGACTTTATTTTGATTCTTCAATCCCTAGAGGTTACGGAGTTGGAAGTAGTGGTGCATTGGTTGCGGCTATTTATGATAAATATTCAAATAATAAGATTACTGTTTTAGAAAATCTCACGAGAGAAAAACTACTTGTTTTAAAATCAATTTTTTCAAAAATGGAATCATACTTTCATGGTACATCCTCTGGTTTAGACCCCTTGAATAGCTATTTAAGTATTCCGATACTTATCAAGTCCAAAAACGAAATAAATGTTACCGGTATACCTTCTCAAAAATCTAACGGATCCGGTGCCGTGTTTCTCATTGATAGTGGTCAGACTGGCTCAACAGCTCCTATGGTCAAAATTTTTATGGAAAAAATGAAATCAGAAGGCTTCAGAAACATGATTAATTCAGAGTTTATTAAACATACTAATCTTTGCGTTGACAATTTCTTAAGTGGAGATATTAAAAACTTATTTAATCACACAAAAAAATTATCAAAAATAGTTTTTGATAATTTTAAGCCAATGATTCCTAGTGATTTTCACGATTTATGGAAAAAAGGTATTGATAGTGAATCCTACTTTTTAAAATTGTGTGGCTCAGGTGGAGGCGGTTATATTCTTGGATTTGCTCCAGATATTGACAAAGCAAAAAACGACTTAAAGAATTATAATTTAGAAGTAGTATATCACTTTTAAAATGTCTTCAAAATCTAGAAATAAATCACTTATTTTCAAATTTCTAAGTATTTTCTCTGTAGTTAGATTTTATAATATTCTTATAATAGTTTTAGCTCAATATTTAACTTCTATTTTTATCCTTAGTGATAATAAAATTCTAGAAGTAATTTTTGATTATAATTTATTTATCATAATATTTTGTTCATCAGTATCAATCGCTTCAGGCTACATCATAAATAATTTTTACGATGAGGAAAAAGATCTTATAAACAAACCCGTAAAATATAAAATTGATGAAGTTGTTAAGAGTTCAACTAAGCTAAATTTTTATTTTATTTTAAATTTTGTTGTTGTTATTGTTTCATCTTTCATTTCTATAAAGGCTGTCTTATTTTTCTCTGTTTATATATTCTTTTTATGGTTATATTCTCATAAATTGAAAAGGTTATTATTTATCGGGAATCTTTTTTATTCCATCCTTACCATTACTCCCTTTTTTGCGATTCTCCTGTATTATAGAAATATTGACTTTATAATAGTTGCCTATGCGTTATTTCTATTTTTCATTCTACTATTGAAAGATTTCACAAAAGATTTAAAGAATTTGAAAGGTGACTTTACTCAAAACTATCAAACTATTCCTGTTGTTTTTGGGGAGAACTTTTCAAAATCGGTAATAGTATTAACTAGCCTAATAAATCTTATTTTAATCGGTAATTTATCCGTCAATTTTTCTGAAGGATATATGATTATTTATTACGTAATATCAGCCCTTGCTATTTTGGTTTTTATTGTTAAATTATTTCAATCAAATAGTAATTCTGATTACCTCATTTTACATAATGTTTTGAGATTCATAATTGGCCTTGGTGTTATTTCAATTTCTTTATTGGGACTACAATAAATTGCATCAAATATTTTTACTATATTTTTACTTTAAAATTATTAATTCATTATTATAATGAAAGAAAAGATATTTATTGCAAGAAACAGTGAACCTGAAGGAAGTCCAAGCGAATATTTAGGTGCAGAGGTATCAATAGGTAAGTTATCGTTAGAAATGATAGATGAACTAAAATTCCTCCTTAAAAATGACAACCTATTTCAGGAAATGGCAGGAAATTTTGGACAAACATATATAGGTTCTTCATATTTGACAGATCTCATGGATATTAATGAGGAATTCCATAAAAATGGTTTAATATACTATGAGGATATCGAGGAATCAGGCGATACTTATTCTTACTCAACAAAAAACTGGGCTTTTGTTCTCCCAGAAGATGAAAATTTTGAGCCTAACCCAGATTTTAAACCAGCGAAAAAAATAGAACTATCTTCTGCCGGATTTGAGGTTATTAGTGTTCGAACTATGGATATTTATTTCAAAGCAAAAGGTGAATTAGCCAAAGAAATCAAAAGTGATTTTGATCATATTGGCTATACTAATGAACCAAAGTTTAAAATTCAAACAGGTATAGCTAATTTTCATTCTGTAATGTATAGCTCTGGATTTTGTGGATTTAATTTATTACACTCAGTATATGTAAATGGTAATGAATTAATTAGAGATGAGGATGCAGAAGAAGAAGCAGGTAATCTTTATTATTCATCACATTTGTTGTTTAAAGATGGTAGCTTAATAGGCTGGTTAGCATCAAACAATTACTCTCACTCTTTCCCTTTCGACTATATTGAGTCAGAAATTCCCTGTATTAGTCCTTATCTTAGGGATAATGATTCAGAAGTTTATCAAAGTGCTATTAAAGATTTAATAGATAAAATTCGAGGATAATTTGTACTCAAGGTGGGAATCGAACCCACACTCTTAAAAAGAACTGGATTTTGAATCCAGCGCGTCTACCAATTCCGCCACTTGAGCATTCACGCAAAAGTAAAAAAATAATCCTCATTAGATACTTTCCTTAAATTAAAATTTCTATTTTTGCTAACCCTAATAATATTATATATAAACATCTAAAAACCAATTAAATACAGTGTCATCAACAATCACAAAAGCAAAAATTTTTAATTGTACTAATAGTAAAGAATTAGCAAATAAAATTGCAGATTCTTTTGGAGAAAAACTTGGTAACGTAATTATCTCAAGATTTTCTGATGGAGAATTTCAACCATCTTATGAAGAATCGATTAGAGGAACTAGAATTTTTATTATTGGTTCAACTAATCCCAGTCCTCAAAACTTGATGGAAATGTTATTAATGATAGACGCTGCTAAAAGAGCTTCTGCAAGACATATAACAGCGGTTATACCTTATTTTGGATGGGCAAGACAAGATAGAAAAGACAAACCAAGAGTTCCAATTGCAGCTAAAATGATTGCTAAAATGATTGAATCTGCGGGTGCTACTAGATTAATTACGATGGATTTACATGCAGATCAAATTCAGGGGTTCTTTCAGATACCGGTTGATCATTTATATGCATCTTCAATTTTTATTCCACATATATTAAACTTAAAATTAGATAACCTATGCATAGCATCACCTGATATGGGTGGTTCAAAAAGAGCCTATGCATATTCTAAGAATTTAAATTGTGATGTTGTAGTCTGTTATAAGCAAAGGTCTCAAGCTAATGTAATTTCACATATGGAACTAATAGGAGATGTAAGCGGTAAAAATGTAATTTTAGTTGATGATATGGTTGATACTGCTGGAACACTTTCAAAGGCAGCTGATCTTTTAATCGAAAGGGGAGCTGTAAGTGTTAGAGCAATCTGTACACATGCAATTTTGTCTGGCGATGCTTATACCAAAATTGAAAATTCCAAGCTTGAAGAATTAATTGTTACCGATTCTGTTCCAAATATTAAACCTCATTCTAAAATAAAAATGTTATCTTGCGCCGATTTATTTTCAGATGTTATGCATAAAGTTCATAACAATCAGTCAATAAGTTCAAATTTTATAATGTAAACTTTAAATTAAAATGAAATCAATTACAATCAACGGATCTAAAAGAGAAAGCGTAGGTAAGTCTTCATCAAAAGCACTGCGTAATGCTGGACAGATTCCTTGCGTTTTATACGGAGGGGATGGCCCAATACATTTCTCAGCACCAGAATTGGCATTCTCAAAATTAGTATATACCGGAAACGCATATACTGTTGTGATTGCCTTAAGTGATAATGAGTCTTATTCAGCTGTTTTACAGGATATACAATTTCATCCTGTCTCTGATAAGATTTTACATGTAGACTTTTACCAATTATTTAATGATAAGAAAATTGCTATGGATATTCCAGTCAGACTGGTTGGGAATGCCATAGGGGTTAAGCTTGGTGGTAATCTACAAAGAAATAAAAGAAAGCTTAGAATTAAAGCTTTACCTACTAATCTTCCTGATTATATCGAGATAGATATTTCGGAGCTAAATATTGGTAACAGAGTATATCTTTCAGAACTATTAAATGAAAACTATGAATTTTTACATCCAGACAATACTGTTGTCTGTCAGGTAAGAAGAGCTAGAGCTGCATTAGTAGTAGAGACAGAAGATGAAGAAGGAGAAGAAGGAGAAGAAGGAGAAGGAGGAGAAGAGACATCTGAGGATGGAGGATCATCAGAGAAGAAGGATTCATCATCTGAATCTCCTGCAGAATCATAAGTTAATTTATAATTAATAAGTAAAAAAGCATTCTGTAATTTGTCAGAATGCTTTTTTTATTTTTGCTATTAGATAAAACTATATTAATGGATAAGTTTTTAATTGTTGGTTTGGGAAATCCTGGAGATAAGTATGACAATACAAGGCATAATGTAGGCTTTGATATTTTAGATTTCTTTTGTAACAAAAACGAATCTAAATTCGAATCTTCTAGACTTGGTGATTTAGCAACTATTTCTATAAAGGGGAGAAAGGTGTTTTTATTAAAACCTACTACATATATGAATTTGAGCGGAAAGTCTGTAAAATATTGGATGAAAGAAAAAAATATTAGAATTGATAATTTACTTGTTATCAGTGATGACCTAAATTTACCTATTGGTAAGATTAGATTTAGATCTAAAGGAAGTAGTGGTGGTCACAATGGATTAGAGAATATAGAGGCTTCTTTAAACTCAAAAGAGTATTCAAGATTGAGAATTGGAATATCGAATGAGGAAAATAAAATTAATCAAATAGATTTTGTTTTGGGAAGGTTTAGTGACTCTGAGTATAAAATATTATTTTCAAATTTTGAAATAATATTAAATTCTTTAAATTCTTTTGTGCTTTCTGGGATTAATGAAACTATGAATAATTATAATAATTAAATTATATTCCATTGACTTCGTTAAACATTAAAGATTATCTAAATAATTTACCTTCAGTGATTACTGTTGGTACTTTTGATGGAATTCATTTAGGTCATCAGAAATTAATCAATACTGTTTTAAATATATCTAAGACTCAAAATCTTAAATCAGTTGTCCTGACATTTAATCCCCACCCAAAAATTGTTTTAAATAATAATCCTCAAATTTCTTTATTAACCACTCAACAAGAAAAGATAAAAATTTTAAATTCATTTAATATAGACTATTTAATAACTCAAGAATTTACCAAAAGTTTTTCTAGATTATCTCCTTTAGAATTTGTTAGAGATATATTGGTTAATAAGCTAAATGCAAAACACATAGTTATTGGATATGACCATCATTTTGGAAGAAACCGAGATGCAAATTCTAATCAACTTTTAGAGTTTTCTAAATCATTTGACTTTGATGTTACAGAAGTAGAAGCACTAAATAAAAATAAAATATCTGTCAGTTCTACAAAAATTAGAAATTTAATTTTTGAAGGAAATATAATGGATGCTAATAGATATTTAGGTTATGATTTTATTCTTACAGGTAATGTTGTCAAAGGACTAGGTAGGGGTAAGAAACTAGGATTTCCAACAGCAAATATAAATATAGACTCAAAGAAAATTAAACCTTCAGACGGAGTTTATTTTATCTACTCTGTGATTAATAAAAAAACTTGTTATGGAATGATGAATATCGGAAAAAATCCGACTTTTATAGATAAAGGTTATTCAATGGAAGTTCATTTATTTGACTTTAATGAAGATTTATATGGCAGGGAATTAACAATTAGAATGGTTGAAAAAATTAGAGATGAGATGAAGTTTGACTCTCCAAATGATTTATCCTTTCAATTGAAAATTGACAAAAAAAAATGTTTTCAAATAATCAATAGTCTTAAAAAAACCACCTAAATTTAGATTATAAATTTTTTATGTTAAAACCATCCTACATAATTGCAAATAAAGATGAGGTTATAGCATCTTTAAAAAAGAGAAATTTTAATTCTGAGGTTCTTATTGATGAGTTAATTTCATTAGATAATGACAGGAAAATTGTTCAAACAAATTATGAATCAAAACTTTCTGAATCTAATTCTATTTCAAAAACTATAGGTCAATTGTTTAAAGAGGGTAAAAAAAACGAGACAGTGAGTCTTAAAGAAAAGAGTCTAAAAATTAAACAAGAAACAAAGTCTCTTTCGGATAAACTTAATGATATTAAAGTAAAAATAAACAATATTCTTTTTCAGATTCCTAATGTGCCAAACAAAAATGTGCCTGTTGGAAATACGTCTGAAGACAATCTTGTAATATTTGAGTCTAAAACAGATATTAATCCTCAAGCTAAAACTCCTCATTGGGAATTAGCAGAAAAATATGATATTATCGATTTCGATATGGGTAATAAAATTACTGGTTCTGGATTTCCAGTTTATAAAGGTAGTGGAGCTAAACTACAAAGAGCGCTAATTTCATTTTTTTTAGATTGCAATATTTCATTTGGTTATCAAGAAGTTCAGGTACCACATCTTGTAAATGAAGAATCTGCATTTGGAACAGGTCAGTTACCAGATAAAGAAGGACAAATGTACTCGGTTCCTCAGGATAATCTTTTTTTAATTCCAACTGCAGAAGTTCCAATCACAAATATATTTAGAGATGAAATTATTGACGAGTCAAGCTTACCTATTTTAAAAACTGGATATACTCCATGCTTCAGAAGAGAAGCTGGAAGCTACGGCTCTCATGTAAGAGGTCTAAATCGACTTCATCAGTTTGATAAAGTTGAAATTGTAAGGATTGATCACCCTGATAATTCATATAATTCGTTGGAATTAATGAAAGATCAAATTAAGAGTGTTATTGAAAAATTAGAACTCCCGTTTAGAATAATAACTCTTTGTGGAGGTGACTTAGGATTTACTTCAGCTCTAACTTATGATTTTGAAATTTATTCCCCTGCTCAAGATAAATGGTTAGAAGTTTCATCAGTTTCTAATTTTGAAACATTTCAATCAAATAGATTAAAAATAAGATACAGAAATGCTGAAGGAAAGACTAATCTTGCTCATACTTTGAACGGTAGTTCTCTAGCATTGCCTAGAGTTCTTGCTACTATAATAGAAAATTTTCAGACAGATGAAGGGATTAAAATTCCAAAAGCACTTCACGATTATACAGGATTTACAATAATTAAATAAAATTATTTTGCGATTTGTAAAACCAAAGAAATATTT
>CABXBH010000019.1 GCA_902510415.1 uncultured Bacteroidota bacterium
ACCTTAATTTTATCTACCGCTTTAAAAGATTAAAACACTTTAAGGAGATAATTTTCACGGCAATGATAAACAATATTTTTAATAAAGAATATGTGTCAAATGGTTATTATTATACTTATGATGATACTTGGTCTGAACCAAATATGATAACAACCATTGAGGGCACGGGATATTATCCACAAGCCCTTAGAAATTTTTTATTAGGGATTACTTTTAAGCTTTAATAGCTACTGATTATTAATATATTTCCGCTTGATTCTACTCTATAAGGCTTAAGAGAACAAGAAAGAGCTACACCTATAGATTGTCCAGTAATCAAACTATAAGTGTTTTGTTCTGCACAATTGGATGTTGCTTCTAGGCCTGAAATAGTTAAAACTGAACATGGTAAATTAGTACGATTGGGATCAGCTGCATCCCATGCTAAATATCCTGAACCAGAATTAACGACTATAATGCCACCATTCCCTACATTTGGAATATATACTGAATTGCTAATAAAATTAAGTTCGGAATACTGGGGTAGGTTTAAATTTATCTCATAGTAAATATCTAAATTTAACAAATAATTACATCTATTATCAATATTATTTTTAGCGCAACCACTAATTAATAATAAGCTAATAATGAAATAGAATTTAACAGCTTTCATTTCTTAAAAGTACGATAAAAAACAATGATTTAAATATTTTGTATATTTGAGATAGGTCTCGTGAAAGCGAGATTTTTCTTTTATACATGAAACAAACTTAAAACTATAAATATGAGTAAAATTTCATATTATACAGCTGAGGGTCTTAAAAAATTAAAGGAAGAATTAAATCATCTTAAAGATGTTGAAAGACCTAAGGCTTCAAATGCAATTGCAGAGGCTCGGGATAAAGGTGACCTAAGCGAAAATGCTGAGTATGATGCTGCCAAAGAAGCTCAGGGCATGCTAGAAATGAGAATATCCAAAATGGAAGAAACTCTATCTAATGCTAGAGTTATTGATGAATCACAATTAGATAATTCGAAGATTTTGGTATTATCAAAGGTTAAGATTAAGAATCAGGTAAACGGAATGACTATGGACTATACCTTGGTTGCTGACGGAGAAGCCGATTTATCAATGGGTAAAATTTCTGTAAATTCTCCTATTGGAAAAGGATTATTAGGGAAATCAGTTGGAGATATTGCACAAATCAATGTTCCAAGTGGAGTTATCAACTTTGAAATTATTGAAATCACAAGATAAATGCCAACAATATTTAGCAAGATTATAGATGGTAAAATCCCTTGTTATAAAGTGGCTGAAAATAAAGATTTTCTTGCCTTTTTGGATATTAATCCAAATGCTCTAGGACATACGTTATGCATTCCAAAAAAGGAAGTTGATGACATACTTGAATTAGATCAAGAAACGTATCAAAACCTAATGCTATTCTCTCGTCAGGTTGCATTGTCAATTAAAAATGTTGTGAGCTGTAAAAAAGTTTCCATTTCTGTTATTGGATTAGAAGTTCCTCATGTCCACGTACATTTGATACCAATTAATGAAATGAAGGATGCAAATTTTTCTAATAAAGTAAGCTTAAAAGATGTTGATTTTATTAGTACTGCAAGGTTAATTTCAAATGCCTTTAAAAGCCTTTAGTTGAATAAGCAATTTTGTTCCTTTGCCAACAGTTGATTCTAAAACTTTTATTTGCCCATTATGATATTCTTCAATTATTCTTTTTGCTAATGAAAGCCCTAAACCCCAACCTCTTTTTTTTGTAGTTACACCAGGTCGAAATATTTTTCTATGAAGATTCTTTTTTATTCCAATTCCATTATCAATTATATAAATTTTTACAAATTCATCTCCCTCTTCCAATTTAATAATCACCTTACCCTCTTCTTTAATTGAATCAATACTGTTTTTAATGATATTTTCTAAACACCACCCAAATAATTGAGAATTAATCTTTGTAATTACATTGTAATTACAATTTTCAAATTCTAAAATTATTTTTTTACTTAGTCTAGCTCTTAAATAATCAACAGTTTTTTTTATTTCAATACAAATATCTTTATTGGATAATTTAGGTTTAGAGCCTATTTTACTAAATCTTTCAGAAATTATGTTTAGTCTTTCCAAATCTTTTCCGATTTCATCTAAATATTTTTTTTCTTTTGATGAATTTTTCAATAATTCAAGCCAACCCATAAGAGATGTCAAAGGAGTCCCAATTTGATGAGCTGTTTCTTTCGCCATTCCTGACCAGAGCATATTTATTTCAGCTATTTTAGAACTTTTAAAAAATAAGAATGCTACAAAACCAAATACGACAGCAATTAAAAGTAATGCCGATGGGTAGAACTTTAATTTGTTTAATAAATCAGAATTGCCATAATATAATGTTGAAATTTGTTTTCCGTCAAGTGTAATTTTAATAGGTTCATTTTCTAAACTAAATTTCTTTATTAGATTTTCAATTGCAATCGTATCGTTCTTATTTAAATCTTTAATATTATTTATTTCTACAGCGCCATTGTTGTCCACTTTAATCATTGGTGTAGTTTGATTCTTTTTAAGAACCTCTAAAGTTAAATTTGAAATTTCTCCGTCAATTTCTATAAGCTCCAAAGTTGCAAGGGACCATAATTCCATTTTACTCCTTTCCTCGGTCTTAAAATTTTGGACAAAAATATATGTGTTCCATAATATAACAGATATAATTACTGAAGAAAGTAATATTATTATCCAATTAATATTTTTGGAATTATTTTTCATGAATTGATGATTCGTAATATTAAATATAGTGAGTTTATATCTAAATTAAACTTCAATATTTCTTATTTATTATCTATCTTCATAATTGATAATCAAATTTTTATTTATGGAAGTACAAGGGTCAATAAAAGTTATTGGAGAAGTTCAAGAAATTAGTGCAACTTTTAAAAAAAGAGAATTAGTTGTCACAACAGATGAACAATATCCTCAAACAATCTCTATAGAATTTGTTCAGGACAAAACAGATTTATTAAACAGTTTCGAAGTTGGTCAAAATGTTAAGGTTAATATTAATCTTAGGGGTAGAGAATGGAAAAATCCACAGACAAAAGAAATAAAATACTTTAACTCAATTCAGGGTTGGCGAATTGAATTGATTGAAGTTGCTAGTCAAAAAGAAGACTTACCACCTTTAGATAATTTAAGCCCATTTGAACCAGCATCTGATTCAAAAGATGAAGATTTAGATGATCTTCCTTTCTGAAACATATGCTAACACTTGAAGAACTAAACAAATTTCACAATAATGATATTTTTCATTCTATTTTAAATGAAAAATTATCAAAAGCTCGTTTTGAAAAAATCATTCAAAAAAGTGCTTACAATAGAAAAATTATTGATTTACAAGTGGATTTGGTAAATCTTCAAAATTATATAACTAAGAATAATAAAAGATTATGTGTCATTCTAGAAGGTAGGGATGCAGCTGGAAAAGGAGGTGCAATAAAAAGATTTGTCGAACATTTAAATCCAAGAAATTCAAGAGTAGTTGCATTAGATGAACCTTCAAAAATTGAAAAAGGTCAATGGTATTTTCAAAGGTATTTAAGAAAAATGCCAAATCCTGGAGAAATTGTATTCTTTGACAGAAGTTGGTATAACAGGGCAATTGTTGAACCTGTCATGGGTTTTTGCTCTGAAGAACAGTATAAGCTATTTATGAATCAGGTAAATGAATTTGAAAAAATGTTGATTGATGATGGTATTATTTTAATTAAATTATGGTTCTCAATAACAAAAGATGAACAAAAATTGAGGTTTGTAAATAGATTATCTAATCCGTTGAAGACATGGAAATTTAGTGAGGTAGATATGGAGGGTCAAAAGAGATGGGACCTGTATACCGAGTATAAGGAAAATATGTTTTCTAAAACAAATTCAGATTTTGCTCCTTGGGAAATAATTGACAGCAATAACAAGCTTAATGCCAGAATCAATTCAATTAGTCACGTATTATCAAAATTTAAAAATTTAAAGAAAGAAACAAGTGAAAAATTAATTAAAAAATCTGCTAGAAAAGAGAGTCAAACTAGTTTTTCAAAAAAAGACATAAAACTTCTTAATAAAAATAAAGGAATAATCAATTTACTTTCAAGAGATGACACTTCACTCTCAAAAACATTAAGACATGTTAGATTTGAAAGAGAACTTAAGAATTTGCAGCTAGAAATGATTAAACTTCAAAATTGGGTTTCTGAGACACATAAAAAAATTATAATTGTGTTCGAAGGCAGGGATTCTGCAGGTAAAGGGGGTGCAATTAGAAGGGCAATACAAAACTTAAATCCTAGAAAACTTAAAGTTATTGCTTTACCAAAGCCTTCAGAGACTGAGCAAACTCAGTGGTATTTCCAAAGGTATGTAGAGCATTTTCCTAAAAATGGTGAAATAGTTTTTTTTGACAGATCTTGGTATAATAGAGCAGTTGTTGAACCAGTAAACGGTTTTTGTTCACAGGACCAATACAAAAATTTTATGGGTCATGTTAATGATTTTGAAAAAATGATAACAGATGATAATATTATTTTATTGAAATTTTACTTTTCAATTTCCAAAGAAACTCAAAAGAAGAGATTTGAAGAAATAAAAAATAGTTCATTAAAGAGGTGGAAATTTACTAATGTAGATAGTGAAGCTCAAAAACTATGGACAAAATACACTAAATATAAGGATGAAATGTTTGAAAAAACTAATAAACCTAATGCTTCATGGAATATTATAAGTGCTGACAAAAAAATGTATGCAAGGACTGAGGCAATAAAATTAATATTACAGAAAATCCCTTATGATAAATCAACAAAAATTCATTCTAAAGAAATTAAATTTTAATTATATATTTCTTATAAAATCCATTATTTTGAATGAGTCTTCGATTAAGTAGTCCCCAATTGAAGTTCTTCTTAATTCAGAAAGATGCGCTCCAGAATTCAGTTCTTTACCAAAATCATTAGCTAGTGACCTAATATATGTTCCTTTACTACAAGTAACAGTGAATTCAATTTCAGGTAAATTAATTGAATTAATAGTAAAATTATTAATTATAATTTCTCTTTTTTTAATATTAACATCCATGCCTTTTCTCGCTAGTTTATAAAGCCTAACCCCGTCTTTTTTTACTGCTGAAAAAATTGGAGGCTTCTGAAATATTTTACCTTCAAATTTTTTTGCAGTATTTATTATCATATTTTCATTAATATGCTCAGTCGGATAATGTACATTTGGTTTTGTTTCAAGATCGTATGAAGGAGTTGTTGACCCTAAAGTTATTTTCCCAGTGTATGTTTTATTTAAATTTGAAAAATTTTCAATATTTTTTGTCATTTTCCCAGTGCAAATTATTAATAAACCTGTAGCAAGTGGGTCAAGAGTTCCTGCATGTCCAACTTTTATTTTCTTAATATCAAGTTTCTTTTTAATTGAATTCCTTAGCTTACTTACTACATCAAATGAAGTCCATTTTAATTCTTTGTCAATAAGAATTATTTCACCTGTTTGAAAATTAAAACTCATTAATTTAGATAATAAATATTGATATTAAGCCTAAGATAAAACAGTAAAAACTAAAATAGATTAGGTTATTATTTTCCACAATTTTAAGCATTAACTTACATGCCAATACACCAGTGATAAAGGATGATAAGAAGCCAATTAGTAAAATCCAAAAATTAACTTCATTATTAAATATATTACCAGACAATATATCTTTAAGAATAGCGCCAAAAATTACAGGTATAACTATTAAAAAAGAAAATTTTGCTGCATCATTTTTATCGTTGCCTAAAAAAATTGATGTACAAATAGTCGAACCAGATCTAGAAATTCCAGGAATTATTGCAAAAGCCTGAGATATACCAATAATTAGAGAATGTGATTTGGTTATTTCGCTTTTTCCTGATTTTATGATTTTGGTTAAGAATAATAATAATCCTGTGATAATTAACATTATTCCAACTAAGGTTAAATTTCCAGAAAAAAGATATTCTATCCTATCACTTAATAAAAATCCAGCTAATCCAGCAGGAATTATGGCTATTATAATTTTAATTATATAGGACCTACTGTTTTTATTATTTTTTTCAAAAAGTCCTTTTAATAAATCAATAATATCTTCCCTAAACACAATTATCGTACTTAAAGCGGTTGCAAAATGTAAGATTGATGTCATTAATAAATTTTCAGAAGGCAATTGATTTGCTTGAAGAATATTTCTAGCAATTTCTAAATGTCCACTTGATGAGACAGGAAGAAACTCTGTTAATCCTTGGATAACTCCCAAAATGAATGCATCTATTTCATTCATCTCTATTTTTTTGGAGGTTTTAAAATTGCATAGACTTGAATTCCAAAACCAACTAAAATTAATAATGGTGCTACTCTAATTCTTCGGAAGCTATATATTTCTTCTGAAAATATATTGGGGTCCTCACTACCGCCTCCATACATTAGAATAAATCCAGCAATTATGAAAAGGATCCCTATAATAACAAATTTGTAATTTGTTTTGTCAAACAACAATTCTTTTTTCTTTCTCATTTTAGATGTCTAGTCTGTCAGCATTTATTTTTAATATGTTTTGAGTTGCCAAGAAGGTACTAATATAGCTAATAATAAATCCAAAGGAAATGATGAATAAAAATAATGCGATTATCAATTGAATGTTGAGGTTGTCAATAAACGAAATATTCGAGTCTATATAATAAATAATCATAACAATTAATGCTATTGAAATAAACGATGAAATAAGACTTAACATAATATTTGTTTTAATAAATGGTCTTCTTATAAATCCTTTTGTTGCACCTACGAGTTGCATCGTTTTTATCAGCTGTCTATTGGAATAAATAGATAATCTTATTGAACTATTAATTAACAAAAATGTAATCAACAAGAAAATTATAATTGAAGGTATAATCCAATAAGTTATTTTTTTAATATTATCATTAATTAGCTTTAGTAAATTATTGTCATAAACGATTTCATCGACATATTTATTTTTGCTGATAATTTCTGAAATACTATCTAATATTACAGATTCAACATATTGACTTTTCAAATTAAAATCAATAGAATTTACTAATGGATTAAATCCTAATTCTTTAATGAAATCTTGACCGTATTCTTCTTTCATTATCAAAATAGCATCATCCTTGGATACATACTTTAATTTTTCTATGTAATCTGTCATTAATAGTTCATTTTGGAGTAGAGTAATTTCAATTTTTTTTGCATCCTCTTTGAAAAAGATTGAAACAGAAAAATTTTCTTTAAAAGAATTTGCCAAAGAATTTGAGCTAATAAAAAATACACCAAAAAATCCAAAAAGAAATAAGACAATAGACATAATAACTATAATTGATATATAAGATGTAAAAAGTCTCCTATTTTTAATTTTTGCCATTGAATTTATTGTCTTCTAATGAATTAGCATAAAAGTAGTGAAGAAATCAATAATTAAAAAGATTTTCTATTGTTTGTAGAAAATGTAAATTTGTTTTTTTGGTCAATATAAATATGATGGAGTATAATTTTAGAAGTATAGAGGAAAAATGGCAAAAATATTGGCGCGAAGAAAAAATATATTCAGCTAGTAATACTTCTAATTTGCCAAAATATTATGTATTAGATATGTTCCCATATCCTTCCGGATCTGGTTTACACGTTGGACATCCCTTAGGTTATATTGCCTCAGATATAATTTCAAGATATAAAAGAAACAAGGGATTTAATGTATTACATCCCATGGGATTTGATTCTTTTGGATTGCCTGCTGAACAATATGCTATTAAAACTGGACAACATCCAAAAATCACTACCGAAAATAATATTACAAGATTTAAAGAACAATTAGATAAATTAGGTTTATCCTATGATTGGGATAGGGAAATTAAAACTAGTGACAGCAACTATTATAAATGGACTCAATGGATTTTTTTAAAATTATATAATTCGTTTTTTGATGTTGAAAAGAAAAAAGCAAGATGTATTTCGGAATTAGTGATTCCTGATAAATTAACCAACGATGAAAAAGTTCGTTTTACCGATTCTAAAAGATTAGCTTACATCGATACAATAGATGTTAACTGGTGTGAGGGTTTGGGGACTGTTCTTGCTAATGAAGAGGTGATAGGAGGTTTAAGTGAAAGGGGAGGATTTCCAGTAATTAGAAAGCCTATGAAACAATGGGTAATGAGAATCACTGATTATGCAGATAGACTTCTTGAAGATTTAGAAGATCTTGATTGGCCTGAATCAATTAAATTATCTCAAAAAAATTGGATTGGTAAATCTTCTGGGGCAGAAATTAGCTTTTATGTTGATAAGGAAAATTCTATCGATGTTTTTACTACAAGACCAGATACAATTTATGGTGCAACTTATTTAGTAATCGCTCCAGAACACCCAATTCTTGATTCTATTGTTACTAAAGATAAAAAACAGTTGATTAATGATTATCGTAAAGTTTCTTCGTCAAAAAGTGATTTAGAAAGACAAGAAAATCAGAAGAATAAAACAGGAGTTTTTACCGGGGCATATGCAGTAAACCCAATGACAGATAAAACAATTCCTATTTGGATTTCAGATTATGTTCTGTATGGATATGGAACGGGAGCTATTATGGCTGTTCCAGCGCATGATGAGAGAGATTATGAATTCGCAAAAAAATTCAATCTTGAAATAATAAAAGTTATAAAAAGTAAAGATGAGTTTTATTCCGGAGCAGGTGAAATTATTAACTCAGGAAAATATAATGGAATTGAGAGCGATGAATTCAAAGAAATTGTTTCAGATTTTTTAGAACAAACTAATAAGGGTAAAAAAACAACTAACTATAAGTTAAGAGATTGGATTTTTACAAGACAAAGATATTGGGGGGAGCCAATTCCTATTCTACATTCAGAAGAAGGAACCACCGGCTTAGAAGACCATGATTTACCTTTAGAACTTCCTGAGGTCGATTCTTATCTGCCAACTGATGATGGTTTGTCCCCATTAGCTAGAAATATTGAATGGAAATCAGTTACATTAAAAGGCAAAAAATATATTAGAGAAACTAATACAATGCCACAATGGGCAGGTTCTTGTTGGTATTATTTAAGGTTTTTAGATCCTCAAAATAATTTGAATTTTGCTTCCGAAGAAAATATAAACTATTGGATGCCAGTAGACTTATATATTGGTGGAGCTGAGCATGCTGTTTTACACTTGCTTTATTCTAGGTTTTGGCATAAAGTATTATATGATTTAGGATATGTTAATACAAAAGAACCATTCAAAAAGTTAGTTAATCAGGGTATGATATTAGGGAATAGCGCATATATTTTTAGAAAAACTGATCAATCTGGATATGTTTCTTCCGAACTTAAAAAACAATATGATACTCAAAAAATTCTAGTTGACATTAAATATGTTAATGAGCGAAATGAATTAGATATTGAATCTTTGAAAAAAGATAATAAGCAATATAATGAATCAACCTTTGAGTTTGCCAAAAGTTTTATCGTTGAAAGAGAGGTTGAAAAAATGTCAAAATCAAAATATAATGTTGTTAATCCTGATGACATATGTGAAAAATATGGTACCGATACCTTAAGAATGTATGAGATGTTTTTAGGGCCACTTGAGCAATCAAAGCCATGGAATACTGCAGGAATTTCAGGTATTCACAATTTCTTAAAGAAATTTTGGAAATTATATTTTGATTCTAATAAGTTAATAG
Organism: uncultured Bacteroidota bacterium; assembly: GCA_902510415.1. Lineage (GTDB taxonomy): Bacteria > Bacteroidota > Bacteroidia > Flavobacteriales > Flavobacteriaceae > MED-G13. Next base: position 9,756 of record CABXBH010000019.1, read on the forward strand.
TTGAAAATTCAAAACCTGACGATAAAAGTTTAAAATCTTTGCACAGATGTATAAAGAAAGTTTCTGATGATATAGAGTCATTTTCGTTTAATACCGCAGTTTCAACATTGATGATTACTGTAAATGATCTTACTGCTCAAAGATGTAGAAGTAGAGAAATATTAGAACCTCTTTTAATAGTTTTGTCTCCATTTGCTCCACATATTGCTGAAGAAATTTGGGAAAAAATAGGTAATAATCGCTCAATAGTTTTATCAAAATATCCAAAATATAATGAATCTTATCTTTTAGATAGTACAAAAACTTATCCTGTATCTATAAATGGTAAACTAAGATATAAAATAGAATTACGAACGGATTTGAATAAAGAAGAAATAGAAAAAGAAATTCTCTCTGACAAAGATTTCTTAAAAAAGTTAGAAGGTAAAACCCCAAAGAGAATTATAATAGTTCCTGGAAAAATAATAAATTTTGTAATATAATTTTTGGAGTTAGCTCCCCTTTTTTACTACAAAAAGTCCATTCCATATATCACTAATGACTATATTTCTACTTTCAAAGTAAGGATAAACACTCCACGCCCCTGTAAAGTTAGGATTGTCATTTTCAGGATATGTGTCAAAGAATCTAACTTCATTAATTTGTTTTGATTCAATTTGACTTATATCAATTTCTCTCATTCCAGCTCTGTAATTTGCTAAGTAATAACTATTGCCAACTGTATAGCCATTATGATCAATAGCTGGAGTTGGCCCAAAATACTCAAAACTAAAAATGGGATTATCTAAATCAGTTAAATCAAAGATTAAAGTTCTTGTATTACCTCCAAAAGATAGTTCATCAAGTTCATCTCCAACAATAAAATATTTAAAATCTTCAGTGAACCAGCCTTGATGAGTATAACTTACATTATTATAGTCAATATTTGAAATTAATTGTGGTTTGGATTTGTTGGTAATATCAACTATGTCAATAGAGTTTTCATTACTTCCAACAAAAATTTCTTTTCCGATATAATCACTGTCTGGGCCATTATATGTTACAACTTGAGCATCGTGAGTATATCCAGAGCCCTCATATCCTCCTTCAATAAAAGGTGCATTAGGGGTTTGGATATTGACAAAAATTGGGCCACCATCAAAGAGCCCGCCTTCATTTTCACACCTAACAAAATTTCTTCCTGAATCTTGATTTCCAACAGGATATGCATATCCTGATTCTTCGTTAATTACAATATTATGAGCTCTACCAAAATCTTTAAAATTAACATCAGCAATAAATTCAACAGGCATAGATTCAACATCTCTAAGTCTAGTAAGATCAAAAACTTGCATTCCGTGCTCATAGGCTTCACTTACAATATATGCATGATTTTGATAAACTTTAATATCTCTCCATAAACTATTAACGGTAGCAGTTGGCAATATTCCAACTAGTTTTAAATTATCTGGATCACTCATGTCTACAAATGATGTGTGAGATGATAAACCAACTATTGCATATTCTTTTTCTGTTATTGGATCCTTCCATCCCCATGAATCATTAACTCTAACATTATTGCCGCTAGAGTCTAAACTTAAATCTTCAATAGACATATAGCCTATCAAATCGTATCCATTACAAGGATAAATACCTGCAAATCCATTGTTACAAGGAAGTGATGTAAAGTCTACTAGATCACATGTATCTCCAATTCCATCACCATCACTATCAGATTGATCGGGGTTAAAGCTTGAGGGACAGTTATCTTCTGCATCTATAAGGCCATCATCATCTTGGTCTGAGCAAATGTCACCTATACCGTCACTGTTAGTATCAATTTGTCCAGGATTTGCAACGAATGGACAATTATCAATTAAATCATAATATCCGTCAGAATCATTATCTGCATAATTTTGATCTATTGATTCGTTTTGACAACTTTGAAGATTTATGCTTAATAAAAGAATCGATGTAAAAGTTAAAAATATATTTATTATTCTAAGATCCATATTTTTAAATATAGGCTAAGATATTCATTTAAAAATTAATAAATTTAGATAGATATTTGTCTGTCAATTTGTTGTTCTAATGATATATAGGTTTCTGTCCTAGAAACCCCCTTAATTATTTGAATTTTTTTTGTAAGAATTTTCATTAAATCTTCATTATCCTTGCAAATTAGTTTTACAAGCACACTCCAATCACCTGTTGTGTAATGACATTCTAGAATTTCTGGAATTTCTTTGAGCTTATTTACAACTGTATTATTATTTGTTGCTTTATCTAAAAATATACCAATAAATGACATTGTAGTATAACCAAGTATTTTGGAGTTAACTTTTATACTTGATCCAATAATTAGATTTTGTTTCTCTAGCTTTCGTAATCTTTGATGTATAGCAGCCCCAGAAATACCGATTTTTTTCCCAATTTCGAGTATTGGTCTTCTAGAATTTTCCATCAACATTTTTATAATCTGCTTATCAATGCCATCTAATTTGATTAATTTGTTTTCCATATAATTAGAATTCTTTAAAATTAATATCAAATTTTTCTAATTCCTTTAATACGGGGTTATAAATTTCTTTATGAATCGGGGTTTGAACGCCTCTTAGGCTAATTTTTTGATTTAAAATTAATAAACATGAAATGGCTAATGGCAAACCAACTGTTTTAGCCATTGCTGTATAGGTGCTATCTTCTCCGATACATGCCATTGTAGAAATAATATTATTTTCAATATTTAATTTGTCAACGTACTTAAACTCATGATACATTACAATCATATCTTTATCCTCTTTTTCTAAACTCCAAGATTCTTTTAATATATGTTCTAGTATTTGGGCTGGTGAAGCATTTTTTAAAGGTATTTTTTTTGCAGAGCTAAAAATACCAATTTCATTAAGTTTTAACCATTCATCGTCTTGTTCATTAATTTCTAGAACATATTTAGTTTTTTCTTCAATACTTGATGAATTATGAAAAGGTAGAAAACAGTTTAAAAACTCTCTATAAGACATTTCAAATGAGTTTGATATTTTAAAGCTGTCATCAGTCAAGCCTAATTTTACAAACATATTCCAAGCCCTTGGAAAATTTACTTTTCTGATTGTTCCACGAATCATAGTATCAATTTCATTTAATCCGTACATTTCTCGATATTTTAATGAATCTCTGTTTGGGTATACATCAAAATCCCCAAAGTTATTTATTTGAATTCTTTCAGTATTTTCAAATAGTCTATTGTAAGGAATATATTTATATTTTTTGTTTTCAATATATTTAGCAGGAGAACCTTGACCAGCCAAAACAACATTTCTTGGATTCCAAGTAAATTTATAATTCCAAGAATTATTGTCACTTTCTGGAGCAATCAGTCCGCCGGTGTAAGATTTAAAAGAGTTAATATTGTAAGATTCATTTTGTAATTCATCAATTATTTTTTTTGCGCTCATATGATCTATTCCTGGGTCTAAACCTATTTCATTTAGGAAAATCAAATTTTTGTCTTTTATTTCAGCAGATAAAGATTTCATTTCATCACTGACATATGAAGCTGTGAGTAAATTTCTCCCCAATTTTAAACATGACTTAGCAAGGATTATATGGAATCTAGCAGGTAACATTGAAATAACAATATCAGATTCTAATATGTATTGCTCTCTTTCTTTTTCGTTTAAAATATTTATTGGAGAAATAGAGCATCTTTTGTGCTTTCTATAATGAGTTAAATGATCAATTTTAACATCCGTTATGTGTAAATTAAGTTCTTGTTTTTGCGAATGTTCAATTAAATACTTGATTAAATACGGAGATGATTTTCCAGCACCAATGATTAATATATTTCTCATAAAACCATATTTATCGCTTAATATAAGATTAATAGAAGTAATTTAAAAATCTTAAGTCTAATAGTAAATAAATATTACTGCTATTTCAATATTTTAGATTAATTTTAATATTTCAACTTACTGAAAATTTCAAATATGAATCGAGACTCAAACGATTTAGAAAATCATAATATCTCTTTAGAAAATTACGGTATAATCACACCTAAAATTAATTACAATCTTCCTGTGGAAAAGTTATATAGTATTTGTATTGATAATGAATTAGGCGTGCTAACAGATAATAGTGTATTGGCAATTAACACTGGTAAATTCACTGGAAGATCTCCAAAGGATAGATATATAGTTTCAGATGATATTACATCTGAAAAAGTATGGTGGGGTGAAATAAATAGACCTGTTGATTCAAAGATTTTCGATAACTTATACAACAAGATAACTAAACATCTTTCTGGCAATGAGCTTTATGTTAGAGATTGCTACGCATGTGCTTCAAATAACAATAGACTTAGTCTTAGAACAATATGTGAATATCCTTGGAGTGATATTTTTGCCCATAATATGTTTATAAGACCTGAGAATACAAAACAATTTAAAGTTGAATGGACTGTTATTTCTGCACCTAATTTTAAGGCTAAACCAGATGAAGATGGAATCGATAATACAAATTTTTCAATAATAAATTTTTCAAAAAAAGTAATCATAATTGGAGGAACAGGATACACTGGAGAAATTAAAAAAGGTATATTTTCAGTTTTAAATTTTACCTTACCCACAGAAAAGAATGTTCTTCCGATGCATTGTAGCGCTAATTCAGGGGAAAATAATGATACATCTATTTTCTTTGGTCTATCTGGAACCGGAAAAACAACTTTATCCACCGATTCCAATAGAAAATTAATTGGGGATGATGAGCATGGATGGGATGATGAGAATAATATTTTTAATTTTGAAGGTGGTTGTTATGCAAAAGTTTTAAACCTATCAAGAGAAAATGAGCCAGAAATTTTTGATGCTATTAAGCCTGGAGCGTTACTTGAAAATGTTATAATCAATAATAATGGTAAGGTTGATTTTGAAGATAAATCTATAACTCAAAACTCAAGAGTTAGTTATCCTATACATTTTATAAAAAACATAATGAAACCATCAATTGGCAATAATCCTAAAAATATTTTCTTTTTGACTGCTGATGCATTTGGTGTTTTACCTCCTATTTCTAAGCTAACACCTAGTCAATCAGCTTATCACTTCATTTCTGGATATACTTCAAAATTAGCTGGGACTGAGGCTGGGGTTGATGAGCCAGTTCCCTCATTTTCCGCATGTTTTGGTGCTCCTTTTATGCCTTTACACCCAACAGTATATGCTAAGATGTTAATGAAAAAAATGAATGACTCTAACGTAGATGTGTGGTTGGTTAGCACTGGGTGGACTGGAGGTCCATATGGAATAGGTAAAAGAATGGAGTTGAAATATACCAGAGCTATGATTAATGCAGCTATGTCAGGTGAACTGGATAAGCTGAATAAAGATAATTACCATATTCATTCAGTTTTCAACCTAATGCAACCAAGAGTTTGTCCAGATGTGCCATCGAGTGTTTTAAGTCCAAGACAAACTTGGAATAATGACAAGAAATATTATAAAAAAGCATACATGCTTTCTTCTGCATTCATTAAAAATTTTAAAAATTTTTCTGATAAAGCAGATGATGAAATTTTGTCTGGCGCACCAAACACGCAATAAGCTACTTTTTTTTATTCGCTTTAGCTATATAATTGTCTAATGCCATTGACATTGATGGGAACTTTGGAGATGGAGCATATATATCAACTTTTAACCCTTTTTCTTCAACAGTTTTCTTTGTAATAGCTCCAAAAACAGCAATTCTAGTATCATTTTGCTTAAAATCAGGAAAGTTATGTAATAATGATTCGATTCCTGAAGGGCTGAAGAAGACTAAAAGGTCATATGTAACATCTGCTAAATGAGATAAATCGCTGATTACGGTTTTGTAAAATACTGACTGTCTCCATTTGATTTCTAATTCATCTAGAAGTTTTGGAACTTCAGGTTTAAGTTTATCTGTTGTTGGTAACAGAAAAGTTTCGTTTTTGTGCTTAGCAATTAGAGGACACAGGTCTGAAAAAGTTCTTTTTCCTACATATATTTTTCTTTTTCGGTAAACAACGTGATTTTGAAGGTAGAGTGCAACAACTTCAGATTGACAAAAGTATTTCATCGAATCGGGAACTTTAAATCTCATCTTCTCGCAGATTCTGAAATAATGATCAACAGCATATCTGCTAGTTAAAATGATAGCAGAAAATTTCGTTAAATCTATTTTTTGAAGTCTTATTTCTTTTACTGTTGCACCTTTTACGTGTATGAAAGGAATGAAATCAATTTTTACTCTTCTTCTTTTTTGTAAATCAAAAAATGGTGAATTTTCTAATTTGGGACGAGGTTGAGAAACCAGGATTGTTTTAACTTTCATTTATGTCACGCTTATTTATAAAACATTACTAATCAAATAGTAATATGGTATAATTTCAAGTGTGCAAAGATATAAAATAAAATAAAACCAATTTTTAATTATCAACTTTTTCATTGAAAAAAAAATAATAAAGTAGCTGAAGATAAAGTATATCATAAAAAATACGATTAAAATTGAATTAACTACAATACTATCTGAATACGCAATTAAAAAATTAAATAAGAGTATTAATAACCCTAATGTATACCTATAGAATAGTTTTGACCAAAGATAATTTTTGATAACTTTTTGAATCTCAAATAAATTTGCAAAAATTATTTCTGAAAATATTTTTAGAGTATAAAAAATGGAAATATATTTTAAAAACTTAAAGTAAATCTGTAAATCAAAACTATTATTATCATAAAAAGTTAAGAAAATAGATAAGTTAGAAACATATAAAATTTTATATCCAATGTCTGATAATTTTATTCCTATTGAGCTATTATTTAATTTATTTCTAGGTTCTTTTTTCCCAATGCTGATATTTAGATAAAATAATGAAGGATCAATTTTTTTTAGAATAATAATTAAAAAAAATGAAACAAAAAGTAATATGGTCAATGGGTCATTGTATACAATATCTCTAATCATAATTAATTAATAGATTATCTTTTAAACTAAAAAATAATACTTTTGCACAAAACAGCTTGATGAATGAAGTTTTAATAATAATTCCAACTTATAATGAAAGTGAAAATATAGTTAAAATCACTGAGTCTATATTTTTAATTCATCAAGATATTAACATATTAGTCGTTGATGATAATTCACCAGACGGTACTTCAGGTAAAGTTAAAGAAGTAATTTCAAATTCCAACGAGAACTTACATCTAATAACCAGGAAATCAAAAATGGGATTAGGAAGCGCCTATTTATGTGGTTTCAAGTGGGCCATAGAAAAAAAATATAAATATGTAATCTCAATGGATGCAGACTTATCTCATAATCCTGAGGATTTAAAAAGACTTTATGACTCATGTGTTTTAGGAAAAAATGATATTTGTATTGGATCGAGATATATTAACGGAATTAATGTTGTTAACTGGCCACTTCAAAGAATAATTCTTTCATATTTTGCCTCAATATACGTAAGGATAATAACAGGAATGAATATTAAAGATCCAACTTCCGGTTATGTCTGCTATTCGATAAAATCTTTAGAAAATTTAAATTTCGAAAAAATTAAGTTTAATGGTTATGCTTTTCAAATTGAAATGAAATTTAAGTTATTTTTGAAGAAACTTAGAATCAAAGAAATATCTATAATTTTTACTGATAGAAAACACGGAAAATCAAAGCTTGATAGCTCAATTATTGGAGAAGCTTTTTTTGGAGTTATTTCAATGAAAATTAAAAGTTGTTTTAGTAAAAATAATTTATGAAAAGAACCATAATTAAAAATGCAAAAATCATAAATGAAGGTGAAATATTTGAATCTGATATTTTAATCGAGGGCCAATATATTTCAAAAGTTGCTAAATCGATTAGCCCAAATTTTCCAAATACTATAATTATTGATGCTGAAGGAAATTATGTAATTCCTGGGTTAATTGATGACCAAGTCCATTTTAGAGAGCCAGGATTAACTTACAAGGGTAATATATATTCCGAATCAAGAGCTGCTGTCGCAGGTGGGGTTACTTCCTATTTTGAAATGCCTAATACAACTCCAAATACAACCTCTATCAAAGAGCTAAATAACAAATTTAATATTGCCAATGACTCTTCAATAGCAAATTATGCATTTATGTTTGGTGGTACCAATTCAAACATAGATGAAATATTAAGAACAAATATTTGTGAAATTCCTGCTGTTAAATTGTTTCTTGGTTCATCTACAGGAAATATGTTAGTAGATGATTTAGATTCCCTCGAAAAAATATTTTCAAATGTAGAAATTCCGATTGCTGTTCACTGTGAGGATGAACAAACAGTAAAAAATAATTTAAAGCTTCATTTTGACACATTTGGTAATGATATTCCAATAAATTACCATCCAATAATTAGAAGTGAAGAAGCATGTTTTATTTCATCAAGTATGGCAGTTAGTCTTGCTAAAAAAACAGGTGCTAGATTACATGTTTTTCATCTTTCAACAGCAAGAGAACTTGAACTATTTTCTAACACAATTCCATTAAAAGAAAAAAAAATAACATCTGAAGTTTGTATACATCATCTCACTTTTTGTGATCAAGATTATGATAAATATGGCTCCAAAATAAAGTGGAATCCCTCGATTAAATCGGCAAATGATAGAGATAAATTATGGGAAGCACTAAATAATGATTTGATTGATGTTATTGCGACTGATCATGCTCCTCATACAATTGAAGAAAAACAAAATCCTTATACCTCATGTCCCTCTGGAGGCCCCCTAGTTCAACATTCATTAGTTTCGATACTTGAAGCTCACCATAATGGAAAGATATCACTTGAAACTATAATCCAAAAAATGTGTCATAATCCTGCCATATTATTTGATGTGAATAAAAGAGGTTATCTAAAAGAGGGTTATTATGCAGATTTAGTAATATTTAATCTTAATAATCCGTGGAAGGTTTCCAAAGAGAATTTAATGTATAAATGCAATTGGTCACCCTTTGAAGACACAACATTTAAATCTAGAGTTCTGCACACTATTGTAAATGGAAATACTGTTTTTAAAGATGGAGTGATAGTAGAATCTAAAATGGGTCAAAAAATCGAATTTAACAGATGAAAAAACTTTTTTTAATATTATTTTTTTTAAACTCATGTAGTTTTGTTAATGATGATAATGAAATTCCTAAAGATTTAATATCTGAACAAGAAATGATTGATATTATTTATGATATGTCCTTGATTAGTGTATCGAAAGGCATAAATAAAAGAATATTAGAAAATAACGGCATGAAGCCTAAAAAGTATATTCTTAATAAATACGGAATTGATAGTTTACAATTTGTCTTAAGTAATGAATACTATTCAAAAGATTTAGAAAAGTATTTATCTATCTATGAAAATGTTTTACAAAAATTAGAAATTAATAGACAATCAATCGTTGATAGTATAGAAAATTACAGGAAGGATAGAGCAAAAAGGAGTAAAGAGATCAATCAAGAGGAAAAAAAGAAAAATAAATTATCTGATCCAAAGGCTTCAGAATTAAATTCTAAAATCTTAAAAAATTAAAGTATCTTTCACTAACATTAATAAAATGCAAAATGGGTAATTTCATTGATGAACTAAAATGGCGTGGTTTAATTCATGATTCAACACCCGGAATTCAAGAGCATTTAAGTCAAAATATAAGATCTGCCTATATAGGTTTTGATCCGACTTCAGATTCATTACACATAGGAAGTTTGGTTCCAATAATGTTACTAGCTCATTTTCAAAAAAGTGGACATCAACCGATTGCTCTTGTTGGTGGTGCTACAGGAATGATTGGTGATCCATCCGGAAAATCTGCAGAAAGAAATTTACTAGATGAAACTACTTTAAAAAATAATCAAGAAGGAATAAAGGAACAACTTTCTCAATTTTTATCATTTGATAAAAAATTATCTAATCATGCACTTATTCTAAACAACTATGATTGGATGAAAGATTTTTCTTTTTTAGATTTTATTAGGGATGTAGGAAAACACATTACTGTTAATTATATGATGTCTAAGGACTCTGTAAAAAACAGAATTAATTCAGAATCCGGAACAGGAATGAGTTTTACAGAGTTTACTTATCAGCTTGTTCAAGGTTTTGATTTTCTGTTTCTTAGTAGAAATAATAATTGTTCAATTCAAATGGGAGGTAGTGATCAATGGGGTAATATTACTACAGGAATGGAGCTAATTAGAAGAATTGATAGTCAAAAAGGATATGCTCTTACATGTCCACTTATAACAAAATCTGATGGTTCAAAATTTGGAAAATCTGAGGGTGGAAATATTTGGTTAGATTCTAATAAAACATCTGTTTATAAGTTTTATCAGTATTGGTTGAATACGTCAGATGAAGATGCAAAAAATTATATTAAGATTTTTACTTTTTTAGATCAAAATAGTATAGAAAAGATTATTTCTGATCATGAGATTGAACCTCATCTAAGATTATTGCAAAAAACTCTGGCTTCTGAAGTTACAACGATGGTTCACAGCAAAAATGAACTAGAAAATGCAATTAAAGCATCAACAGTTTTATTTAGTAAAAACTTTTTAAGTGATATTAATAAAGTTGATGAATCTTTATTTCTAGATATTTTTGAAGGGGTTGAGATGTGTGAGATTGATATAAACGAATTCAATTCAGGTATAGAAATTATTAAACTTCTTCACGAAAAATCAGGATTTTTAGCTTCCAGTTCAGAAGCTAGAAGATCTTTGAGTGAAAACTCAATTGCAGTTAATAAAGTTAAAGTAGATCAAAATTATTTGGTATCTGAAAAAGATTTTATAAAAAACAAATATGTTGTAATTAACAGAGGAAAGAAGAAGACTTTTATTATAAAGGGTATTGGTTAATTATATTAGAAGGTTACATCCTCTAATATCACTATTATCTATTCTTCCAACTACTTCAAATTTAGAGTTATCTATATATCTTCCCATATCATCTGTTGCTATAAAGCTACAGGAATTAATATTTGCCAAATCAATTATGTTTATTGCTCCGGATGTTTTATTAAAATTTAAATTTTGAGCATCGTTTATATCTCTGATAATAACTTTCATCCAAGGAGGAGATTCAAAGATTCCTTCACCCTTAGAATATGCCTGAGATAGTAATTCTGTCATTCCGTATTCACTATGTATTTTGCTGACTCCAAATCCTATTTTAAGTTTTTCATGCAATTCACTTTTTACCATTTCTTTTCTTTGACCCTTCATACCACCTGTTTCCATTACTATTGTATTTTTCAACTTAAATTTTTTATAGCTGATTAGATCAAGCAGAGCATATGAAACTCCAATTAAAATTGTCTTTTCTTTCTTTTTCTCCAGTTTAATTAATTTTTCAGAAAGTTTATCAAAATCTCTCATATAAAATCCACTATTATTCGATTTTGAAAATTTGATTAATTTTTCAACCATGTATATAAGTGAAGAATTGGAATTTTCTAAATAGCTTGGAAGTAGACCGATAATATTGTATTCTTCTGGCTTACCGTAATTATGAATAAAGTTTGTTAAAAAAGATTTTTCATATAATTCTATCCTTGAAATATAGTGCTTGCTTCTAATTTTTTTACTAGTACCACTACTGTAAAAAACTTTTTCATAATTATTTGTAGACAATATTTTTTTGGTTTTG